>JBJOIE010000180.1:0-9343 GCA_046047295.1 Actinomycetota bacterium
CCAAACCGCGTTCCCTGCATCGATCGAGGATCGCTGCGTAGTGCGCAATCTCTTGGTCATCGAATACCCCGGGTTCGGGTTCCACCCGGGCCCATTCGATGGAGAAGCGATAGGCATTCACGCCGAGGCTGACTGCGATGTCGATGTCTTCATCCCATCGGCGGTAGGAGTCGCACCCTGGCCCTGAGGGTTGCGCAAAAACGGTGGGTGTGACGTGCTCGGCAAACCAGGTGTCACTGAGCGAGTTGTCCCCCTCAACTTGGTGACCTGCGGTTGCTACCCCCCAGAGGAAACCCTCCGGGAATGACCTCTGACTCATGCGACGACCTCCCATGTGCATTCTTCTGGTGCGTTGACTTCGATGACGACCTCACCATCGTGCAGTTGCCAAGAAACGTCTATCCGACCCCACGGGGATTCATGCCAGGTATACGCGGAGGTAAGCCCCCCTCCTACGTGCGGCTTCACCGCAAAACTTCGATAGCCGGGAGCCGTGGGGCGCAGCCCCGCCACGTAGTGGTGCAGGAAACTGATCACCGCTCCCTTGGAGTAGTGGTTGAGGGACTCATGCGGCCAGTTGTTCGAATCCACACCTTCCCACCACTCCCAAATCGTGGTCGCACCCTTGCGAATCATGTAGAGCCACGATGGCGGGGTGTCCTGCAGGAGCAGTTCATATGCGAGGTCAATCTGTCCATGGTCTGCCAAGACGGGTAGCAAATATGGGGTGGACAGGAAACCGGTTCCCACGTGGTTGTCTGCTGCCTCGATGAGTTCCACGAGTCGCGATACCGCACCTGCCACATGGGCTTCGGGGAGTAAACCGAAGTGCAGGGCGCGCACGTAACTAGCCTGAGTATCAACCACCAGGCTTCCATCGGAGTTCATGCATTCGATCTGCCAGGCATTCTTGGCCTGGGCAGCAATCTGCGCATATCGAATGCGAACATCCTCACCCTTGCCCAAGATCTCCGCGATGCGCGCCATCTGCAGAGCCGAACGATGAAGGTACGCAGTGCCGTGGTTGGCCTGGTCGTTGGTGCTCAACGATGGGAAATCGATCTCAACACCAGGCTCGAGCCACTCACCCCAATGGAAGCCAGTGTCCACCAGGTACATCTCGTGCGGTAACGGTTCTGGATTGCGTGCACTGCGGGAGGGATGCCGCCCGCCAGCGGCCCGGGCTAGGCAGAAGTCCAGCCATTTCGTGGCCGCGTCCCAGCACTCGTCCAAGGCGTCCGTTGACCCGAAGGACTCGTAAAGATCGAGAGGAACCGAAACGATGGCATCACCCCAGCCAGCCGACGCGTTGGCGTGACCCACCGGACCCGCCCAACCACCGAAACTCTCTGCTGGACTGATATTGGGAATTCGTCCATCGGGATGCTGATCGATCATGACGTCTGTCAGCCACTTGCGGCTGAATGTGTCAACATCGAAAAGGTAAGAAGCCGTGGGGCAGTACAACTGCCAATCACCGGTCCACCCAGATCGTTCCCGAGTGGGGCAATCGGTCGGGATATCACAAGCGTTATCCAGGAAGCTCCAGACAGCCGCCGAATGCAAGGCGTTGAGATCGGTGTTCGAGCAACCGAAATCCCCGATCCTGCGCAGGTCGGTGTGCACCGCTATCCCGCGGAAATCGTCCACGCCCTATGGCCCGGGATGGCCCTCAACCCGCACATATTGGAATCCGTGTGTGGTGAATTGCGGTTCGAATACATCACCGGGGATCCCCGCCGAGATAACAGTGTCCCGCTGCTTCATCATGTTCGGTGGGAAATTCGGAATGCGGATGATCAAGTTATCTAGGCACACATCACCGGTGTAGGGATCAAGCCACTCACCGTGGGACATCTGGACTTCGGTTCCAGCCGGTCCAAGGTTGGTGAGACGCGTCCAACCGTTGATATTTTGCCCGAAATCCACCACGTGGTGACCCGGGGCAAGTTGTGTAACGGAGACCGGAACGAGTTCGGTTACCCGCCGTACCGGCGGTGCGATGGGTTCCACCATGCGTGGCCCCACCGGCACTCGGTGCGGTCTTGACCACTCGGAATCATCGAATCCGGATCGATAGGCGGCTGGGTTATATGCGCGCCGGTCTTCCACCTGACCATCAAATAGATCGGCCGTGATGATGTGCGAGGGCCCGACACGCCAGTTGGCCTCATCGTCAACAACTAGTTCCGTGCCATCGGCGAATCCGATCCGCAGATGCACGAACAAAGCAACGCGGTCTCCATAGACATCGCTTACCTGTGCCACGCTGACCTTGCCGCGGTACCAACCATCGGCGAGCAACACCGCCAAAGCATTCGGTCCCGTGGAGAGCAGGTGAGCCACGTCGTAGGTCTGCACCTGGACACGCTGCTCGTACTGCGTGTACCCGGGGGTCAGTACATCGTCGGTGACTCTGATCCCGTTGAGATAGGAGTCGTACAGCCCTAGTGCAGAGATACTCAGTGTTGCGCCTGCGACAGCGCTGGGGACGTTGAACTCCGTACGCAGGAGGTAGGCGCCTCGAGTTCCCGGGGGTGGAGTCTGCTCCTCAGCAACCTGGAGCCACGTCATGCGCGGGCGAACATCGAAGCACGCGCACCCGTGATCCAACCAACCACGTGATCGTTCTCCGTCTCCTCAACGCGCACATCGGCTACCTTGCGCCCTCGGTTGAGTACCACCATGCGATGGGCAACCTCGAAAGCCAGCGGCAGGTTATGGGTGACCAACACGATCGCGATCCCACGAGAAGACATGTTTCTGATCAAACCCTCAACAAGTCGAGTCTGCTCATATCCGAGTGCGGCAGTGGGCTCATCCAGGAGAAGAATGCCATTCTGATCGCCCTGCACGCGCACGGCCGAACGCGCGATCGCGATCACCTGACGCTGACCACCCGAGAGCATCTCCACCGGCCGCTGCATAGGTGCAGTGCGCACGCCGAGGAGGTCAAGTTCACGATCAGATTCCTCACGCATCGCCTTGCGGTCAACAAAGCCCAACATGCCGAGCAATCCCTTGCGCAGGGGTTCGCGACCAAGATTGAGATTGGTTGCGATGTCTTGGGGCTCTACCAGAGCTAGGTCCTGATAGACCATCTGCACACCCGCGGCAGCCGCATCGTGCGGAGAGTGGAAGTCCACCGTCTGGCCATGCACCTGGATAGTGCCCGACGTGGGTCGATGAGCGCCAGACATCACCTTGAGCAGGGTGGACTTTCCCGCACCGTTATCGCCGAGCAGTGCTACGACCTCTCCCTGATCAACGTGGAAGTCCACGCCGTCAAGGGCCTTGACGAAGCCGTAATGAAGATCAATTCCCGCAAGATCGAAGGCCGGCAGATTCATTTCATGCCTTCTTTCCATGGACGGAGATGTTGCCCACAGTGACCAAGCGTCGAGACACCGTTCTGGTCAGGACTAGGTCACCCACGAGCGCGAAGAGTAGGAGGGCACCGGTTGCCACCACACCCCAGTAGGGATCAGCACCTGCGATGGTCAGACCATCGAAGATCGTCGCCAGGATCAATGCGCCGATGAGAACCTTCGGCAAGCTGCCCCGACCGCCGGCGAGCGAAACACCCGCAAGGGCCACCGCAGTCAGACCATCGAAGATGATGCCCGGGCTCGCCGATGGATTTCCCTGGCCCGTGTAGGCAACGGTGACCAGGCCACCGAGGGCTGCGAGCAAGCCTGAGAGCATGAATCCCATCGTTCGGTAGCGATCCGAGGAAAGACCGACCCGGCGCACTGCCTCGGGATTTCCGCCCACCGCCATCAGCCGGATTCCGCCACGCGTCTTGGTAAAGAAGATTGTCATAAGAATGAACAGCCCGAACATGATGAACACGGGCCCGGCGATGCCATCGAAGCCACCGAATTGGAAACTGAAATCAGGGAAAAGAAACCATGGCTCCACAGCCACATCCCAAGTACTCCGAATGGCGAAGTACGTGGAGGTTCCCATGAAGTCAAGGGATCCCAAGACTGGGATGGTCAACCCACCTCCGATCACCGCAGCCAGGCCGGTCAACACGGTCAAGGTGCCGATGGTGACAACCAGAGGATTCAATCCCATGAGAGAAACACGGGCGTTTATATAGCCGACGATGAGACCGATGAGGAGTCCGACGGCTAGCGCAAGCCACACGGGTAGACCGGCTTCGGTGATCATCCACGCGCTAACCATTCCGGAGAACGCAGCAACGCCGGGAACAGAAAGATCAAGTGATCCGGAGAAGACACCGACGGCGATTGCCGCAGCGAAGATCGCCGTAATAGCTCCGGCGTTAAGAATCTGCAAGCCGTTGCTGATCGTGGCGAAGTATGGGTTGGCGATCACTGCGAAGAACAGCAGTAACACGATCCACAGCACGAAAATGCCGCGATCGCGGATGAAAATCAGCGAGGTGATGGAACGAGGTAAGCGTTCATCCTTGCTCGGTGTTGCGGATGCGGACTCCTCTGTCGAGGAGCCCGCATCCGCAACCGAACCGTGTCCGTTGGACATGGGGTTGGTACGCCCTTTCTGACCTTTTAGGCGCCCTTGCCCTTGACGACCTTGACCGGAACGCTGAGCAACTTGCCGGTCGAGGACGGATCCTTGAGCAACCGCTCGAGTTCAGCGAAGGTCTGCATCAAGTCATCCTTGAACTGCAGTTCTGCGTTCGCCCAGATCTGCCCCTTGGCCAGCGCCTTGTCAATCACCGGATCATCGCCACCGTTCATGGTGACGCAGTTGAGCTTCTTGCCGGCTGCCTTGAAAGCGTTGAGAGCGGCCGTTGTGCCCTCATTGTTTCCACCAACCACGGCGGTGGCATTGGGATGACGCTGCAACGCGGCCGCGATCGCCTTCTGGGACTTCGGCACATCGGACTGCACAACCGTCTGGACAATCTTGGCGCCCTTGGCGGTCTTGGTCAGCCACTTCTTGGCCGCGGCATCTTGCTCAGCCTTACCCGCAGTTCCTGGCGCGCTGGTTAACAAGATGACCTCGGCCTTGCCACCACTCTTCTTGTTGATGCACTGCCCAGCGGTCAAGCCCATCGCACTGCCCACCTTGGCGTAAGGAATGGTGGCGAATGACAGGGTCGCCTGCGGTCCGCTGAATCCGTAGTCCTTGGGCACGCCGTTGAAGACGATCGGAACCTTCTTCTCCTGGGCCAACTTGGCCACGGCGGCGTTCGCCTCGGGGGCAACGGAGATCACCCACGCGGCGTTGATGGTGCCGGCATTGATTGCCTGGGTCAACTGCTCGGCTTGGGCAACCGGGTCAAAGTTCGGGTCGAAAACAACGACATCGAAGCCCTTCGATGCCCCGACCCCCTTGACACCCTCAGCCAAACCTGCCAGCGGTGGGATCGCCAACGCAATCGGCGAGAAGCCGATCGTTTCCTTATCTGCGGCCTGGGCTGCCGAGCCAGCAAAGATGCTGGTGCCCGCAATTGCGAGGGCAGCCACAGCGCCGAATGCACGACGTGTCTTGATCACAGGTGCTTCTCCTTCTCCTATGCCCGGCGTCGGGCGCCGGTTCGTTGCGTAACATTCGGCCAGATTTCACCTGGCCGATAGTGCGCACTTCCATTGAGTGGAAGGTCTCCCACTCAGCCCCCCATCGCCGAAATGCCGCCATCGATCACGATGTTGGCGCCGTTGATATAGGAGGAGTCATCGGAGGCCAGGAAGGCGACGAGCTTCGCGATATCCCGCGGCTCACCCACCCTGCGCGCCGGGGTCTGGGCCATCAGGGCGGGCACCGGACCATTGGGGTCGTCAATGAATTGGGCGGTCTCCGGGGTCCTGGTCATCCCCGGGGAGATCGCGTTGGCGCGGATATTCAGCCCAGCCCCAGCCGCCGTGGTGTGCAGCGTGAAGGCGATCACCCCACCCTTCGCCGCACCGTGGGGTGCCATCGGAACGAATTCGACGCCACGCATTCCGGCGATGGAACCCACATTGATGATGGATCCACCCCCGCGAGCTACCAGGTGCGGCCATGCCGCGCGCGTGCAGTGAAAAACAATGTGCAGTTCATTCTGAATAGTGAAGTACCAATCCTCCAGGGGGATATCAGCGATGCTCCCGTGACGCAGGGCAGATGCGTTGTTGTACAGCACATCGATGCCACCGAATGCCCGCACGGCGGCCGTGACCCAAGCATCGGCACCCTCTTGATGCGACAGATCCACCGGCGCCAGCGAGTCCATCACTCCACCGGCTTCGCGCACCAGGCGTACCGTTTCCTCGGCACCTTCCGTATCGAGATCGCAGCCGAAGACCCGCGCTCCCTGAGCGGTGAGTTCCAGAGCCACCGCACGGCCAATCCCACGGCCGGTCCCGCTTACCAGAATCACTTTGCCGGCGAGATTGCCCTGTGATGCTTCCATGGGTGCCTAGCGAACCGGCAAATTGAGAAGTTGTTCTGTCTCTTCGACAGAAGCGATCGACAGATCCAATGCCTTGGCCAACTCCACCGTGCGCTTGACCAGCGGAGTATTTCCTGGAGACAACTCGCCCTTGCGCAGGTGCAAGGTGTCTTCAAGTCCCGCGCGGGCATTGCCGCCGAGTGCCAACCCCATTGCGGTGAGTGGCAGGTTGTTGCGGCCAATAGCAATGATCTGCCACACACAATTGTCCGGCAGCCGCTTGACCATCGTGGTGAGGTTGTCTGCCGTTGCCGCAGCACCCCCGGCAACACCGAGCACAATAGAAAACTGCAGTGGCTCGGCCAATAGGCCTTCGTCGAAGAGCCGCATTACTGCATCGAGGTGACCAGTGTCATATACCTCCAACTCTGGTTTGACATCTAGCTCGCGCATTCGCGCAGCAAGACGCCGCACACCGAGGGGCGGGTTACGAAACTCACCCATGCCAAAGGACATGGTGCAGGGATTGAGAGTCGCCATGCGCGGACGCAGTTCCACCATCTTCTCGCGATCCTCGAAATCCACGCTGAGGCCAACTCCCGTGGAGAGTTGGATGTGGATCGGGCACTTCTCCGCGATCAAATCCATCGTGCGCTGGGCAATGGAGAGATCGGCCGTGGGGCGCTGCTCAGCATCACGGAAGTGGAGATGCGCCACCGAGGCACCTTCACGGTAGGCCTCGTACACCGCATCAGCGATTTCCTGCGGAGTAGTGGGCAGGTACTCGTTATCGACTTTGGTGGCAATTGGGCCCGTGGGCGCCACCGTGATGACAACCCCCATCATGCGTCCTTGGGATAGGCGATCATCACGAGAAGTTCTCCAGGAGCATCTGATTTATTGACGAGTTCACGCACCTCGCCAGGGCCAAAGTGCACAGAATCGAACTTCTTCAACACGTGCACCCCCTCACAATCGAGGGTGAACTCCCCACTGATCACGAAGTAGATCGTCTCTGCGCGGGTGGGCGAGCTCTCCGCAATGCCCCCCGGCGGGTAGACCGACAGCCCCACCCAGAAGTTTTCCGTCTCACCCGCCTCTAAACCCTGCAGACGACGGGTATCCACATTCGTATGCGCGGGCGCCACATAGGGAACGGCATCCGCGTGACGAGTGATTCGCATCAGTTCTTCCCGGTCTCGATGCGGTAATTCCCGGAGGGATCGGTGATCGCGACCAAGCGCACGATGCAGCCATCGCCACCGACCCAGCGCCACGGGAAAGCCGCAAAGGTCACGCGCTTGCCGGTGACCTTGTCGATGTCGCCACCGACGTTCTCGAATCCATAAATGCCACGACTGAGAATCTCCCGGTGGCATGGCTCCCAGAGTGCAAACTCATCCGCAACCTTCTTACCCGTCTCAGCTTCATATTCAGCACAGGCCCACGGCAACAACCCTCCGGATTGTTCAGCCGGGCCATGTGGACCGATTGCGGTGGCGAGGGGATGGTCAAGCGCCTGGGTATCGGTACCCACCGCCTTGACCTTCTTCGACACGAACCACTCCCCCGCCTCCTTGTAAAAGCCGGGGCTGTAGGCGTAATACTCCGCGCTATCCGCGTACTTGTGATGCCATCCGGTGTTGACGATCACGATGTCGCCTTCGCGCACCGGGGTCTTCTCGGCTGCCTTATCGAGATCCTCGGGCATGATCTTTTGCCACTTACCCTTGGGAACATCGAGCACCACTCCCGTTCCGAAGAAGTTCTGGAGTGGGATCTCATGCAGCAGAGGAGTGCCCTCAACTACATGGCCCGGCGCATCGATGTGCGTTCCCGAGTGCATCACGGTGGTGATTTTCTGAGTAAGGACCCGGCTCTTCGCCATGCCATGAAGTCGTTCGATTTTCACATCCTCGAAGTACGGCCAGGCAGGCACCCCGTGTCCCCACGGATGAGACAACTCGACGAATTCCAAAGATGCTTCGGCATCGCCACATGGCCAGGTGAATGTCATGACGTGATTCCTCTCAGTTTCCCTACTCGGTTCATTACGGTGA
This sequence comes from Actinomycetota bacterium, assembly GCA_046047295.1. Classification (GTDB taxonomy): domain Bacteria; phylum Actinomycetota; class Actinomycetes; order S36-B12; family S36-B12; genus VGCC01. The sequence continues at coordinate 8,428 of JBJOIE010000180.1, forward strand.
TGCTGACTACTGACTACTCAATTGCGATTGGACGTGCTCTGCGAGCCTGCTGGCAGCCGCCTCGCGCTGACCTTCATGCCAGGTCAAGAAACCCTGACCCGTCTTCGCGCCGAGGTTGCCTTCGGCAACGAGTTGCTCGAGATACGGGCTGGGATGCCGATCGGCATTGATGCTCGGAAGAACCGCCTGGTGGATAGCGAGCGTGAGATCGAGCCCCACGTAGTCGGCGTTCTCGATCGGACCCATTTCGCCTAAACGCAGGCCAATCGTGTTGCGCACAACTCGATCTACCGTCTCGGCATCACACACACCCGTGGCGACAAGGTCGATCGCCTCGCGCCAGAGAGCATGCTGGAGCCGATTACCAACGAATCCGGGGACATCCTTTTCCACCCTGACCGGCATTTTTCCGAGCGCATCCAAGAACTCAACGGTTCGATCCATCGTCGCATCGGAGGTGTGGGTCCCTCGAACTACCTCGACGATGGGGATGAGATCCGGTGGATTCCAAAAGTGCGTTCCCACACACCGCTGCGGAACGCTGGCCTTCTCGGCAATCGCGGTGATTGGGATGACGGAGGAGTTTGAAGCCAGGATCGCGTGTGCATTGACGTGGGATATTTCCGCAAAGAGATTCTGCTTTACATCCAGATCTTCGATGATCGCTTCGAGCACGAAGTCAACATCGCTCACGGCCGTGAGGATGTCGGCAGATTCTGTGAGCGAACCGGCCCCGCCCGCCATGGCGCGGGCAGCCTCGAGCGCCTCCGGAAGCACACTGACCTGGGTATCGGCCAATGTGACATCGAATCCATGCGCGGCAATTAATCCGGCCAGGCGGCGGCCCATCAGGCCAGCACCGATAACCGCTACCGCAGCGACACCACCGGCTAGCACGAGGTGTAGCCACCATCCA
>JBJOIE010000181.1:0-3218 GCA_046047295.1 Actinomycetota bacterium
ATCATCGCGCAGCAGCCCGCCTCGGGTGAGAGCATCGAGCAGGGGCAAAGCGTGAACGTGACCATTTCCGCGGGTAAGGAGCAGGCCACGGTTCCGCAACTCCTCGGACTTACCTCACTCGATGACATTCGCACTGCACTCGCCGATGCGAACCTGGCATTGGGTGAAGTGCTGGCGGAGGATTCCAACCAGCCAGCGGGCTATGTGATCGGTCAAGATCCCACCGAAGGTACGCAGGTGGCCGCCGGTAGCCCGGTGAACGTCACCGTCTCCTCCGGTTTGGTCACCGTGCCAGACGTAGTGGGGCTCTCCCAAGCGCAGGCACTCTCCGATCTCACCCGCGCTGGCTTTGAAACCCAGGTGATCGAGCAGGAGATCGAGGGCGTGACCAATGGCGAAGTGCTCGCCCAATCACCGCAGCCGGGTTCACCCCTTGAACGTGGTGCACTAGTCACTATCACCGTTGCACTTGCACCCGTGGTGCCCACCGAGGAACCCACTCCAACGGATGTACCGGTGCCTACGGAGGAGCCCATTCCTACGGTTGAGCCGCAGCCCACGGATCAACCGCCGGCGCCAGAGCCCGTACCTACCCCAACGAGCTAATCGAGGCCTTCACGCACTATGCGGTAGTGGATTGGGTGGCAACAACCGGTGCAAGTCCGGCAGCCGTTTCCACCGCCTCGGGCATTCCGCAGGTCACAAGCCAGTTGGCCAACATCAGGTGTCCACCTTCGGTCAACACTGATTCCGGATGGAACTGAACTCCCTCGATATCAAGATCCTTGTGCCGAAGAGCCATGATCACACCGCTGTCGGTGGTGCCGGTCACTTCGAGAACATCAGGAACACTGTCGGCTTCAACCGCCAATGAGTGATAGCGCGTAGCGGTGAATCCTTGGCGTAGGCCGTGAAGTACACCTGAGTTCGTGTGGTGAACTTCAGAGGTCTTGCCGTGAAGTAGTTCTGGTGCTCGCGAAACCTTTCCGCCGAATGCGGTTGCTATTGCCTGATGCCCAAGGCAGACACCAAATACCGGAACCTTCCCCGCGCAACCATGCACCAGGTCAATGCACGCGCCGGCATCCTCCGGTGTTCCTGGGCCTGGTGAAAGTAATACGCCGTCGTAGGTCAGTGCCTGTTCAAGGGTTACATCGTCATTGCGCACCACATCCACCTCGGCCCCAAGTTGCGCGAGGTACTGAACGATGTTGAAGACGAAGGAGTCGTAGTTGTCGACGACGAGGATGCGCGTCATGGCGCACTATTTCCAGCGAGTGGCCAGGATGAAGCCAGCGATGATGAAACCGAAGCCGATGCCCACGTTGATCAGCGCGTTGAGGGATCCGCCGATGGAGTTCATGATCGGGATCTGGCTGCCGGCGATGTAGAAAACCACGATGTAAGCCAGGCCGATGGCGAAGCAGGCCACCATCGTTGGGGCGAGCCAACTGGGGGAACCGATCTTGGCTACCTTGCGCTCACCCTTGGCCTGCTGGGGCGTGTAGGCCTCTTTCTTGCGGCGGCCCTTGGACTCTGGCACCTCGAACTCCCTCACTGTGACTCTCGTTGGATGCCCGTGGGACAACCTGAGGACGAAAGCGTGCCACACCTGAGTTGAGCGTTGTTACCCACACCTCTATGTGAGGCTGTCCACAGGTTTTTCACATGTGGAGAACTACACCAGTGTTATTCACATTTCGCTGATCGCGAGTGTCACGTAAGTAACTCGAGCACCATCGCATTGGCCATTCCGCCGCCCTCGCACATTGTTTGCAGGCCGTAGCGGATGTTGTTCCGGCGCATGTGGTGCACCAGGGTGGTAGTGAGCCGTGCCCCGGAAGCACCCAATGGATGGCCCAGGGCGATGGCACCACCCAGCGGGTTCATCAGCGCCGGATCGGCACCGGTCTCTGCCAGCCAGGCACCCACCACGGAGGCGAATGCTTCATTGACCTCGAATGCGCCGATATCGCCGATGCTCAGCCCCGCTTTGGCCAGCACCTTCTCGGTAGCCGGGATCGGGCCGGTGAGCATGATCACCGGATCCACCCCGGCCATGGCGAATGAATGGAATCGGGCTATCGGTTGTAGGCCAAGTTGCTCGGCGCGCGTGCGTTCCATCACCAGCAGCGCGGCGGAGCCATCGGAGATTTGCGAGGAATTTCCAGCCGTGATCACACCATCTTCGGCGAATGCCGGACGCAGCGCAGCAAGTGACTCCCGGGTGGTTCCCTCGCGAATACCTTGATCTTCGGTGATCGTTCCCGCTTCGGTTGTCACGGACACGATCTCATCAGTGAAGAGTCCAGCAGAGCGCGCCTGTGCTGCGCGTTGCTGCGATGTTGCTGCGAGATCATCGAGTGCGCTGCGATCGAGGTTCCACCGTGCGGCGATCATCTCTGCGCTGATGCCTTGGTTCACCAGGTCCGGATAGCGCCCGAGCATCATCGGACCGAATGGACCCGTGCCGCCCGCCGCGTTGCTGAACATGGGAACACGTGACATGGACTCCACGCCACCGGCGATGACAACATCGGCTTGACCAGACATCACTGCGGCCGCGGCGAAGGTGGCCGCCTGTTGGCTCGATCCGCACTGCCGATCCACCGTGACACCGGGAACACCCTCGGGCAGACCGGCAGCCAGTGCCGCATTACGGGCCACGTTGGTGCTCTGCTCACCCACCTGGGACACGCAGCCCCAGATGACGTCGTCAAGTAACTCGGGATCAATACCGGTGCGCTGAAGTAAACCTTGGATCGTGATTGCCGAGAGATCCACCGGGTGAATTGATTCGAGTGCACCCTTACCGGGTTTGCCAATGCCCACGGGGATGCGTACCGCCTCGACGATCACTGCCTCGCGCATGATGCACCCACCTCTCCACTGACTCTGACTTGTCGCATATATGCGACAAGTCAGAGCGACCGCCGAAACCGTGCCAACTAGGCCAGAATCCCTTGAATAGGAGCGTAGAACTCCTGAAGCGCCGATGTCCTGCTCATCGCCACAGCACACAGGATGGCCAGGATTCCCGCCACACCAAGTATTTGGATAAGCATTCGATTGCGCCGAGGCGCATAGACCATCAGTGCAGAAACCGCGGCACCCACCACCAGACCACCGAGGTGCGCACGCCAGTCCACCTGCGGTGCGATGAAGCCGATGGCGATGTTGATGCCGATCAGGATGAGCACCTGGGTGATGTCATACCG
>JBJOIE010000182.1:0-3541 GCA_046047295.1 Actinomycetota bacterium
TCAGCCGTAGGCGAGAAACCAGCATCATGCGATTAGTGGGCGCCTCGAATTTCTACATCCAATTGCCGTTCTTGTTAGAAGCGGCGCTCTCCGCGGCACTTGGAGCGGCACTGGCCATCGGTGGCCTTGTGGCCACCAAGGCAATCGTGATCGACCAGATCCTGGCGCCATCCTTCCAATTCACGGCCTTCGTGGGCTGGGATGCGGTGATCGCTATCGCCCCCGTTTTGCTCATAACGGGCATAGTTCTGGCCGGAATCGCTGCATTCTTCACATTGCGCAAGTACTTGCGCGTGTGACAGATGTGAAAATTGTGACTTCTCGCCTACCCTGAGTGGGTGGTCCCCTCCCGCAAACCGCTCATCGCCTCCGTTGTCCTGGGCATGGCCGTTGCGATGATGTTGACCAACCCGGCTGCGGCCAAGAAGAGTGATGAGCTCAAGGCCCAGGAGCGTGAGGTAGCCGCCGAGGTTTCCAGCATGGGCGAGACCCTCGCCGCCGCTGGCTCGAAGGTGACGAAGGCGATGAAGGCCTATAAGAAGGTGCAAGCCAAGGTTGCTGCCGCCGAGAAGGCAGAGAAGGCCGCCGTAAAGAAGGCCAAGGAAGCCGAGTCGAAGGCATTGATGGCTCAACGTGCGGCTGGGCGTGCTTATGCCGCTTGGGAAGCGGGCAAACTCCAGCAGGGCATGGTGCGCACTGAACTCGCCCGCACCGAACTCAAGATCGATGAAGTTGCGCGGGCGATCTATCAACAAGGTCCCCTCGCAGAAGTAGAGGTGATCCTCGATTCGGATTCCCCTGCCGACTTCACCGCCAAGCTCGCTTCGGTTGATGCCATCGGACGTAATCAGTCAACGGTATTCAGCGGCCTCGTGAAGACGAGGGGTGATTTGGCCATGCAGGAAGTTGCACTGCAGGCATCCAAGAAGGCCGCGGAGGAAAAGCAACGTATCGCAGACGAGCGCCTCGTGGAAGCAAAGGCGGCACGTGCCGAGGCAGCAACCATCACCCAGAATCTCGAAGTTGCGCGCGCTGAGCAGAGCAGGGTGGTCAAGAAGGCGCAGAAGTACAAGGCGCAGGTTGCCAGCCGCCTCAACCAACTCAAGCGTGAGCAAGCACGCCTCGCCGCTGCCGCTGCCGCCGCCGCGAAGGCAGAAGCGGCTCGCGCTGCGAAGGCTGGATCAACCGTTCCCAACATGGCGATCCCGAGTGGCTCACTGCGTTGGCCGGTGAACTCGAACAAACTGTCGGATTCCGTGGGTCCCCGCATTCACCCCGTCTACGGCTACAAGTCCTGTCACACAGGTCAAGACATTGCGGCACCGAGTGGTACTCCGGTGATTGCCGCGGCCGATGGCCGGGTGGTCACGTCAAGTTCGGGTGGTCCCTATGGCAACGCCATCATGCTGATCCATAGTGGCGGACTAACCACGTTCTACGCACACCTCTCGAGTAAGAACGTGAGTGTTGGCCAGGAGGTCAAGGCCGGTGACCAGGTAGGCACCGTGGGTTCCACCGGTTGGTCCACCGGGGCCCATCTGCACTTTGAAACCAGGGTGAATGGCAAGGCCTATGATCCGATGGGTTGGTTTGGATCCGCGCAGCGCGCAGTGAACTGTTAGCACCGCGCTCACCGCAGCTAAGGGGCGCATATGTCGGAGCAGATACGGGCAGCGAGTCCCGCGCCTCGTCCGATGTCCAGGCGAGGGCTCATCGGCGTACTTGTTCTCATTCCCATCGTCGGGATCTTTTACTTTCTTGCCATCCAGAACTATTCGGTGGAAGGCGGTATCACTACAACCGGTGGCGCACCCGCCGGAGCTCAGGGAATCCTGGTCACCATCGAGCCCTCCGCCGTTGACTCTGTGGCCAATACAGCAACGATGCGCCTGGCCTTCGATGCAACGGGCCAAGACATCATGGATGATGAATCTCGGTTGATAAAAAACACCCGCCTCACCGTGGTGAGCAGTGATGGAGCCAGTGAATACAAGTTCCTTGCAGGTGATTACCTAGGGCGGGCCGAGGTCACCGTGGGTCTCTACGGAGACGCGGCCGCCTACCCACTCGATGTTCATGATGGCAGTTTCACGGTGATCGCTGATACCTATACCCGTGATTCCACTGGTGCATTGGAATCAACGGGTGACATCCCGGTGTCGTATCAGACCATGGGCGGTGTGAACGGCTGGGACATCGCTTTCACTCTGCCGTCTAGTCCAGATGCGTTCACCATCGTAGGAATGGAGATGTCGCGCGTTTTCTCCACAAAGATTTTTGCCTTCGTCTTGCTGGCGATGGCTTCGCTCTTGGCCCTGCTTGCCCTGTTCACAGCACTGCTCGTCATCACCAACCGGCGCAAGATCGAGGTTGCGTTGCTGCCGTGGACCGCGAGCCTGCTTTTTGCCCTACCGCTGTTGCGCACCTACTTGCCCAATGCTCCGCCGATCGGTGCCGCAATAGACATCTACATCTACCTCTGGGTGATTGTGGGGGCGGTTATTGCCTCAGTGTTGTCCGTATTGGCCTGGGTGATTCAACGTGGCGCGGAGGCTCGGGACAGTCATGCCGCGTGAAACCGGGCGCAAACTGATCGCTCAAAACAAGAAGGCGCGTCATGATTATTCGATTGAAGACGTCTACGAGGCCGGCATGGTCCTCACCGGCACCGAAGTGAAGTCACTGAGGGCGGGGCGAGCGAATCTCACGGACGGCTATGCCCTCTATGACGATGGTGAAGTCTGGCTCAAGGGAATCCATATTCCCGAGTACGACCTCGGCACCTGGACAAACCACGAACCCCGCCGCAGCCGGAAACTTCTGCTCACGAAAGATGAGATCCGCCGGATCGCTGGAAAGGTGAAGGACACGGGAGTCACCCTCGTTCCACTGAGCCTGTATTTCAAGGACGGATACGCAAAGGTGGAAATTGCCGTGGCCCGTGGCCGCAAGTCCCACGATAAGCGCCACGCCATCGCCGAGCGCGAAGCAAAGCGTGAAGCCTCTCGGGCCGTGGGCAGGCGCTCCAAAGGCATGGAGTAGGCACCTGAATTCCTGGCGTACAATGGAGATTACAAATCCATAGGGGGTGACAGGTTTCGACGGACAGATGTTTTGACCGGAGAAGCGTGCCGAGAATTTCAGGTGATCTCGTTAAACATCCTGGGCAAAAAATAACTGCCAAAAAGACGCAGTCTGCAGACGCTTACGCCCTCGCGGCCTAAGCCTTAAATCTGCCGTCAGCCCAATGCGTCCCCGAATTGGGGTCTGACGTCGCTAGGGGACTCACCAAGCCCTCCGGTCACGGGAGGGGGAGGAAAACCAAACAGTGGCTGGACCGCCCAGTGCAGTGCCGCACGAAGCACTGGGGTCGAGAAGCGATAGCGCGGCTACGCACGTAGAAGAACGGAAGAAGCCTGCACGGACCCGGGTTCGATTCCCGGCACCTCCACCGTGATGATGGCCCAAGGTTGATTCCTTGGGCCATCCGCTTTAGGGCGCCCTTCGACGGGAATTCGCGCCGCGCATCGGCTTCCTACGG
>JBJOIE010000183.1:0-3792 GCA_046047295.1 Actinomycetota bacterium
GTCTATGTGCACCTGGGCACGAGTTACGTCATTGAGGATCTGAATCTGGAAGACGCGGTGGCATTTGCTCGGTGCGAAGAGGTCGATTACACAACCTTCGCCCGCGACATCAGTGATATCCGAATCCTGGAAACGCAGCGCAGTGTTGCGCTCGCAGATGGCATCACGATGAATCTAGGAATCGTTGAAGTCAGTTCACAAACCGTCTCCTTCCAAAAGCGCCGCATCGATGGGGAGAACCTAGGGGAAGTGTTACTTTCCCTGCCCGAAAGACTCTTGCGCACGGTTGCGGTGTGGTGGACGCTCCCGCAGGACTGGATCACCAAACCCGAAACGCCCGGTGCTGTTCACGCCGCGGAACACGCAGCGATCGGCCTACTGCCCCTCTTCGCCACCTGCGATAGGTGGGATATCGGCGGGGTATCTACAGCTGCGCATCCCGATACGGCAACCACCACCATCTTCATCTATGACGGATTCTCTGGTGGCGCCGGATTCAGCGCCCATGGTTTTGACGTGGCAGCCGAGTGGCTAGGTGCAACGCGTGATCTTGTTCGGGCATGTGAGTGTGAAAGTGGCTGCCCCGCGTGCATTCAGTCACCCAAGTGTGGAAATGGCAATGAGCCGCTGGACAAAGCCGGCGCCATTGAAGTGCTCACGGTGTTACATCAGGCAGTTCTGGGCCGGCCCTAGAAACCATGATGAGCGGGGGCGCTGCTTGACCCGTGAGCGCGGCCATCCGTTTTAACAGGCTGGGTGCAGGAACACTCACTTCAACCCAGTAATCCAAACCGTCTGTCCAACACTTAGTGAGTTCGGTGCGATTGTCCGCAGCGATAGCACTTGCTGCAGAACAGCCCGGTCCGCTGAGATCCGCCGCTGCTAAGGCGCTCATATCTGCTGCCATCGATAGGTGCTGGCGGGTGAGCAACACCTGACCCACGGTCATCGCAAGAAAACCCGCAGTCATGATGAAGACGAAGAGCACGAGCGTCCATAGGGTCATGCTGCCGCGTTCGCCGGCTAGTACGTGTTTCATCCTTGCGCGCCTTCAATCGGCGCAGTGGCTTCTTGCACAACCTTCTGCCAGTGCTCTCCGAGGATCGCCGTAGAGATGTATTCCCAGCGCTCCACACGAACGCGAACGGTGCTCTCGCCAACACTCCAATAGATATTTGCATCCGGCATCATCGATTGGAGCTGCTGGTGCACCACCCATTGGTTTTCTCCGCGAGCAACGGAGCGGGCCGCCTGGCCAACAGCATCGCCAGCACCGAATCCATTCCACACCCAGGAGAGGACTCCGATAATGCTTCCGGCTACTACCGTGAGTAAGGGAATGAGTAACGCGGCTTCCCACGTGCTGCTTCCTCGATCACCGAGCAGGTGATCGGGCAGCCACCGGCTGCGATTCCACTCGGGCAGCCACCGGCTGCCACACCGGGGGCGGGTGCGGCAGCCGGCGGGATTGTGGGTCACGATCAGCCAAAGAGTGATGAAAAGGCCGAAGTGACAATGCCCCAGATGAGATCGCGTGCGGCATCACTGGTGAGCAATTTGATGAGCAGGCCGCCGAGTCCAGCAACGGCAACGGTGCCTACGGCGTATTCCGCCGTGGTGAGACCTTCGTCATTTCGAAGGTTGGCGCGCAAGGCTTGCGCGGTGGTGATGGTTTTCATGATCGCGGTCATGGCTTCTCCTTCATCTATGTGCACTTCTGTGCATGGATGAAGCGTCCTGCGAATATGAACGGCGCAACAGACCGAGTTTTTTCACGTGGGATAGTTCGCCGTTGAATGAATTCGCTGTGGACAACTCAGTTGCCCCAGCCAATGGTGAGTTCGGCTGCCAGAGACGCAATAACTGGAACAACACCGATGAGTAGGTACGCCGGCAGGAAACACAGCGCAAGTGGTGCTACCACGCGCACGCCGGTTGCCCGGGCGGTGGATTCCACCTCTGCTCGCACATCTCGGCGCATATCCAGTGCTGCCGAGCTCAACACATGGCCAACGGCAGCACCCGATTCCTCTGATCGACGTAGTGCTAGAGCGATCGGGCGCAACGGGGCAGCACTGGCTGCCCAAGCCTGATCAATTGGTGCACCCAAATCCATCAATCGGTGCACGGTGAGCAGTTCCGAACGCGCCGGGTCAGGAATCGCCGATGCAACTGCACCCACGGCATCGCGTAAGGGCGCACCCGCATCCATCACCGCGGCGAGAAGTTCAGCCACCACCGGTGCTTGGCGTTGCAGATGAAGATTCCTTGCCACTTCGTCTTGACCCGCGAATCGAGTAACTGCAATGCGTACCCCGAGGAAGACCGCGGTGCCCAGTGCAGCGCCCCACACGCCACCGACCACCAGAAATACGAGTATCGCCGCGCCACCGGAAAGCATCAGCATCGTGGGGCTGGACAGGCCACCTCGTTGGTAAGACTCGGTTGACGTATCCGCCTGCCCATGGCCTGCAAGGACTCGGTGCAGACGTGGAGTCACCGGGGGGCGCATCAGTACGAAGACTGCGAGAGCCGCACACGCAGCAGAAAGAACGATCATGCGTCTATCCCGGCGGCCGCACGGGCAACAATTCTGTTCGTCCACCAAACTCCAAGACCAACAAGAGCTATGCCCATCGCGAGCACCATCAGGCCCCACGCGGTGGACAGGAACCAACTGAGTGGATTGACGCCCATCACAAAGCCCAGACCCACACCAATCACCGGGAGAAGCGCCAGCGTCCGCGCCGTTGCCCGCGGCCCAGCGAGCGCTGAATGCATGTTCACGCGAGCTTCATCCATCTCGCGTTCAGCTGTGGCCAAGCGCTGAACCACTTGCACAAGTGGAGCACCCGTGCGTTCGGTTACCCGCCAGCACGCGGCCAAGCGCAAAGCTGCGGGATGCTCTGCTCCGTCATATTCGAGTGCCTGCGCTATGTCACCGCCCCAGGAACAAGCGGCTGCCGTGCGCGGCCAGTTGTTCTCGGGGTACAACGCCCTACTCAAGGCGATGTGCGGTGGATGACCCGCAGCGAGTTCGGCGCCAAATGCCCCGAGGATGTGCAGTGATGCTGCTCGTTTGTGAGCTCGATCCTGTTCGCGACGCAGCAGATGCGCACCGGGAATTACTTCGATTGCATCTGCAATTCTTTCGCGCAGGGAAGGAGTGGGGGAACTCGATGATACTTCGAGTGAACGCACGCGCTGGACTGCAATCGGCTGAACCCAGAGTGCTGCAGCAACTGCTGCGCACACCGCCGCGGCTACCAGGAACATCCATACCCCTCAATTGCCTGCCACCCTGGTCCGCGTTCCCCGGTTGATACGCGGTAAGCGAGTTCGGCTTCAGCCCAGCCATCGCGATTGCTCAAGACGTGAATAGCGGACAGCCTGGGTTGCCCCTGAGGATCACGCTCCATGTGGATCACCACGTCAATTGCGGCAAGGAGCAGGGCGTGCATGGCTTCTCGAGGAACTCCGGCAAGTAGCCCCAGGGCCTCGATGCGCCGGGGAAGATCCTCGGGCGTATTGGCGTGCACGGTGACCATGCCGCCTTCATGGCCGGTGTTCATGGCGGTGAGAAGGTCGATGATCTCGGCGCCACGTACCTCACCCAGGATGATTCGGTCGGGGCGCATGCGCAAGGTCTGCCGGACGAGATCGCGCAACGTGATGGCACCAGCACCTTCCACATTCGGCACCCGTGCCTGCATGCGCACCAGGTGCGGATGCAGGGGCTGAAGTTCCGCCGAATCCTCAACGATCACGATGCGCTCGCCTGGATCGATTTCA
>JBJOIE010000184.1:0-3146 GCA_046047295.1 Actinomycetota bacterium
CCGCGGGTGTCATGACCGAGCTGAAATCACCAAGCACAAATGGCAGCAGGATGATCGCGCCGATGGTGAAAGACACCGCGAGAACTGTGGTGGAGTTATGACCATCACGGGTGAGGCGAGCACCGAGAACCGTGTAGACCGCATAGGAGGCACCTGCACCCAAGGCGGCAAGGATGCCGAGGCCGTCGGCATCTGCCCCGCCGGTAACGGTTAACAAGCCAAGTCCGATCACCGCGAGCACTGTAGAAATCGCCCAGATTCGACCAGGGGCGCCCTCGCGCAGAGTCCACCCCAGCATTCCGGCCAGGAATGGCGCAAGGGCAAGTGAAGCCAACGTGCCCATCGCCACGCCCGTGCGTTCCGTGCCGATGAAGAACAACGCCTGGTAGCCGGCCACCGCCAATGCCATGGGATAGATAAGAGGTACACGCAGTAAGCGAGTGAGACCGCCACCAGTCAAATAAGCAATCACGAGCAGGCCGAGTGCACCCACCAGTAGTCGCCAGCCGGCAATTGCGGTGGGAGAAGCATCGGGAAGGAGCAGCGCTTTCGCAGATGCTGAGGTTCCGAAAAGGGCGGCGGCAGCGATGACCGCAAGCACTGCGCGCTGTTTCATGATGAATTCACGACATCAGTTCAGCGCGTACATCGCCGGCCATGGTGCAGAGCAAGATGGGCACGCCATTTCCTCCGAGATCAGCAACCACACCCGCATCAAGATCCGAAGCATCGCCTGCATTCACCACAACGGCAGCTTCGAGGCCACGCGCACCCGAAGCTGCGGCCTGGGCCACCGCAAGTTCTAGCGCAGTAAAGCTCCGCGATCCCAGGACCACCGCAGCCGAGGCATAACTGCGCCCCATTTCATCGCGTACCGCGGCGCCTTCCGAGGCACCGATCCTGCTGGCTGCGCCGCGCGCCAGGGTGAGGAGCTTTGAGTCTTCGGCGGACATGTCGGCCATATCAGTCCTCACCTCGAACCACGATTTCCGAGGTACTTTCCACTAACTCGGGGCGTGGCCGAGCCAGTACCGTGCCAATGCGGTTGCGCCGGCCAGCTCCTTGCTCAGCGATGAGGATCCACCCATCCACCGTGGCCTCCGCCCCAGGGATGGGCACCCGTCCGAGGCGTTTCGCCATCAATCCGAGCACGGTATCTACGCCCTCTTCTTCGGAATCAATATCCATACCAACAAGGTTGGCGAAATCATCAACGTGCATTCGAGCCATCACGCGGAAGGAACCACCGGAGAGTTCAGTCACCTCTGGCGCACTGGTGTCATATTCATCGGCGATCTCACCCACGATTTCTTCCAGGATGTCTTCGATCGTGACAAGACCAGCGGTGCCACCATATTCATCAATCACGATGGCCATATGTACTCGCGCGCTCTGCATATCGCGCAGCAGTTCATCCGCACGCTTACTATCTGGAACGAAATACGGGGCGCGCATGAGCTGCTCCACCTTCTCCGTATTTCCCGCCTCTTGATGCTCGAAGGTACGGCGAACTATGTCTTTGAGGTAGATCACGCCAACGATGTCATCGGCGTTCTCACCGATCACCGGAATTCGGGAGAAGCCCGAGCGCAATCCCAGAGACATGGCTTGCCGCAGTGTCTTGGAGCGCTCAACGAAGACCATCTCGGTGCGCGGCACCATGACTTCACGGGCGAAGGTGTCTCCGAGCTCGAACACCGAGTGAATCATCTGCCGCTCTTGATCTTCGATGAGGTCACTTGCTTCGGCGATGTCTACTAACTCACGTAACTCGGCCTCCGAGGCGAAAGGCCCCTGGCGGAAACCCTTCCCCGGTGTTACGGCATTGCCCACCACGATCAAGAGAGTGGCAAGTGGACTCAAGATGGTGGTAAGGCCCATCGTGATGGGAGTTGCGGCTAGTGCAATGCGTTCTGCGTTTTGCCGGCCAAGTGTTCTCGGTGCCACGCCCAGGCCAACATAGGAAATCACCACCAAGACGGCTACGGCCACGGCCAGCGCCAACCCGATCGGCCACCCTTCACTGGACGTAAGTGCGCGCACCGCTACGTAGCCGGCGATCACAATCGCGGTCACCGTTGCGGTGGTGGACAGGAAGGTGAGCACATTGATGTAACGCGGACGGTCTTGGAGAATCACCAGCAATTTGCCAGCACGCTTATTACCGTCCTTGCGCAGATCCTCGATGGCTGATTTCGAAACACGTGCAAGTGCCGTCTCAGCGCTGATGAGCAGACCGGCCACGACAAGCAGCACTACGGCGAGTCCGAGGAGCCAAAAGTTCACTGCTGGCCATCCGTCATGGATCGAGCGTAGGCGGAGAGCAGCTCATCCTGTAGGGCGAACATGGATTGGTACTCCTCTTCGGTGGCGTGGTCATATCCCAGCAGATGAAGGAGCCCATGGGTGGCGAGGAAATGAATTTCACTTGCCGTGTCCCAATTTCGTTCGGGTGCCTGCCGCTCTGCCACGGCAGTACATAGGGCGATATCGCCCAGGGATCCGGGCTCCGCGCAGCCCGGGGTGAGTTCATCCATCGGGAAAGACAGCACATCTGTTGGACCCGGCTCATTCATCCACTCCACGTGGAGCGCGCTCATTTCCTCCTCATCGACAAAGCGAATGGAAATATCGCACTGTGCTGGTAGGCGCAGGGCACCCATGTGATGGCTGAGCATCTGATCAAGGTCATCGCAACCACCGGGCACAATGCCGTTGATATCAACGTGATAAGTGTTCATGAACCCCGTTGCTCGTCATAGCGCGCATATGCATCCACGATGTGACCCACCAATTTATGGCGCACCACATCATGTGAAGTGAGGCGGCAGAATTCAAGATCCTCAATGCCCTCGAGGATTTCGGTCACCATCCGCAGGCCACTCGTCACGCCACCGGGCAGGTCCACTTGCGTCACGTCACCGGTAATCACCATCGTGGAGCCAAAGCCAAGGCGGGTGAGGAACATCTTCATCTGTTCGGCCGACGTGTTCTGGGCCTCATCCAAAATGATGAAGGAATCATTCAACGTACGCCCACGCATATACGCCAAGGGAGCGATCTCGATCGTGCCTGAGGTGATCAGCCGTGGTATCGACTCTGGATCGATCATGTCATGCAGGGCGTCATAGAGCGGGCGAAGATAT
>JBJOIE010000185.1:0-9445 GCA_046047295.1 Actinomycetota bacterium
CGATTTCGGGGATTCCTACAGTGATGCGGATGGGCGTATGCACCTGGCCGCCGTCCCACTTAACCTAGACGTGACAGGTAGCGGTTCAGAACTGAGGAGTGAGCACCATGACCGATCGCGCTGATCTCGTGGGATTGATTGTCGCGCGCGCCGACAAGGATCCAGAATTCGTCGACTGGCTGCGTCAGGACCCGCGGGCTGCCCTGTCGAACCTCACCGGCATCGACATTCCTGACTTCGTCGAGATCGTCGTGCACCAGGACTCTGTGACCCGGGTCAACGTGGTTCTCCCAGCGGACCTGTCGACGCAGGAGCTCTCCGATTCGGATCTTGAGGCTGTAGCTGGTGGAGACTGGGCGTGGTACGCAGACAAGATTGAGGCCGGCTACAACAACGAGCACGGTTCCTAGAGGCAGTGCGCGCCGCGAAATTGACCGCTTAGTCGCACTGTTCGGCAACGAAGGAAGGGCTGTCATGGACGATCGTCAGACTCAAATTCAAGGCGCAATCGATGCCTTGGTAGCACGCGCTAACGCAGACCCCGTGCTGAGCAATCGATTGATGGCTGATGCGAAGGCCACGATCGAAGCGGAGACGGGAATGGTGGTTCCCAGCGATTGGGACCTCGTTGCTGTGATTCAGGATGATGGCATCGTCTTCGAGCTCCTCAATGACGAACTCCCGGAAGAGTATTTGCAGTTGGTGTCAGGCGGATGGCGTAAGGACGGCACTTACGAGTGCCCTTGTCATTAGGGGTGTTAGGCGCTCAACTGCCGAAGAGGTGGTACGCCCTGCTTCCCATAGCCGCCTGATGCTGTAGAGCAGACTTCAGATTTGCTGCCGTCGGCATTCTCTCGGGCTGGCGATGCCTCAAGCTCTTACCACTCATGAACCAGACTCGGCGATGAAGGGATGGAGGCCCAAGTAGGCCTTCAACCGATGGGCGGGTGTGATCTTCAGGTGGGAGATCCCGCAGGCGAGGACACTGGGGAGCAGTCTCGAGAAGATGTGGACCTGCTGTATGTCGAGCAGGTCGTGCAGGGGAGCGGCGCATTCACCCCAGACGTCCGCCGTCGTGATGACTGGGGTCCACGCAGCGCCGTTCGGTCGCGGGTCCGCGGAGGCGAATGCCTCGATGGATACCGCGGAACGACCCGCAGCGGTGACCGCGACCGAGAGCCGGATCAATTTGCAGGTCGTGAGCAGGTGCTTCGCCGTTGGTGACTGCCAGTCGACGACTTCGGAGACATGCGGTTCAAGAGACGTGATGATGTGCGGTGCGTCGTCAGGCGCCACCGTGAAGATCCGGGAGAAGGCGGGAGGATCCCGATCGCCGAGGACTCCGACGAGGGAGTCCGAATCTCCCACGTGATCATCCGTCAGGTCGGCGAGGCGCTTGACGGCTTCCAGGCCTCCGGGGGTGCTCAGCACCAGGGGGGCCATCGTGGTGAGGGACGTGACGCCCCGCAGAAAGTAGGCCGCTGGTGAACGTGGGTGCGAGGTGTCGTACTCCCACCACACCGATGAGTCGAGCGCCGCCGCCGCGTTCAAGACGACATCCGGATCGAAGTGTCGTGGGGCCGTCGCAAGTGGCGGACCGGTCCCGTCGATCAGGAGAACAGACAGGTCACAGGCGGCCGGCGCTGGAGGAAGAGCCAATTCGAGGAGCAGATTTCGCGTAGACGCGACAGGAAGATCGCGCAGCAGCTCGCCAACACGGCCGGCGTGAGCTTCTGGGATGAGCGAGGAAAGGCGGCTCAGCACGGGGGCCACGAGTGGCGCGGCTGTGGGGGGGACTCTCCTCGGAAACCTCAGCGGAGCCACGGTCACGGCGTCATCGACTGTGCGCTCCGTGGCGCCGCTTCGGATCATTGGCTAGTTGATGTAGGTGTCACCGGTGTCGAAGACGTGGTTGTCGTTGTTGTCCCAGAAGAGCCGGTAGCCGTCGAACCCGGTGCCGACCCCTCCGCCGACGGCGGCCAGATCCACCTCCGAGAGCTCCACGTCCGGATCTGTCACGAAGGAGAGCGTGATCGACGAGTCGTGAGCCGTCGCGGTGACCGTGATGTGGGAAGGCAGCGGGAGCCCCGTGAGACTGTCCAGGGCAGCGCGCGGATCCTGCAGGAATGACGTGCGGAATGCGGGATCCTCTGCCAGGCGGCGTGAGAGGAGCTCCTTGATGTCGATCGAATCCGCGCTCATGGCGTGGTCTCCTTCCGTAGGGCGGCGATGTCCACCGCTGCAACCATGGTGACCGCCCTCGACTCCACATGGAAGTGGATCCGACGTCCGGTGAACTCCAGAAGGGAATGTTCACCGACGGGCGCACCCCCTGCTCAGTGAAGAAGTCCGCGGGATGTTCAGGGATCCACGAGCCTTACCGGCTTGAGCCTGCACGTGACTGTGCAGCCGCCGGGCTTGTGTCTATTCTCTGGCCATGCGCCAGAAAACGATCCTTGTTGCAGCTGTTGTCCTCTCTGCTCTCGCTTCACCGGCACTCGTCGGCTGCTCAGCCGCGACGACGGAGACGTTGACTGTCCAGTCCCGATACCTGGAGCGCGAGGTGATCGAGGTTGTAGGAGGTGGCGGCTCCTCGCTGGGGGACATGGTGGCCGGCCATGGTGAGCTTCTCGACGAGTCAGGAGCGATCGTGGGGTCCTTTGAAGCGATGTCCACGACAACCCGCGTGGGGTCCGAGGACGATGGCCGGTTCCTCCAAGCCGAGTACGCCTTTGGTGACACGGGTGCCGACGCGATCCTCCTGATGGGCGTCGAGACATTCACTCGGGATGGTGGGTTTCCAGAGGTTGGGCGTCCTCTTCTGTGGGCGATCGTCGGCGGCACGGGCAAGTATCAGGGTGCCCGTGGTCAGTGCGACACCCAGCGCAATGAGCAGGATGTCTTCATCAATACATGCACCTTCAGCACCGTTGGCTGATCCGACGCTTTGAGTCGGCTGGGGACTCGGTGGCCCTTCAGGGCTTGCGAACGTCGCCTGCTCCGATGATGCCCAGCTGCTCTCGCACCTCCTCCAACGGCATCTGCCACGCCTTCATGAGGTCGAAGTCACGTGACACGTCGCGGCGAACCCCGAGTCCCCGCTCGAAGGCTCGAACGAACCCATCGGGATCCAGTCGGCCTCGTTCGGGTTCGTAGTGCAGAAGACCAACCGGGCCGTAGGGAAGACCCGAGTTGAACGTTATGAGGTTGACCGCAATGAGCAGCCAGGGGAGGGTGCTGGACGCACCCGCCTGGAATGCTACGACGTTGATCTCATCGGTTGACGTCGTGTTGTAGCCGGACAACACATGCATGCTGTCGTGCAGTTCGAAGCCGTAGGCCGTCGGCAACGCCCCCTTCTGCCCTGGGAAGTTGAAGCCGCGGTTCATGCGGAACTGGAAGAAGTGGTTGCCGAAGGTGTCCTCGGGCAGGTGCTCGAGGGCGAGGTACGGCTCTGCGATCTCCGGATGGTCTTGTCGCTCGCGGACGAGGTCATGCACTGCTTCCAGATCGCCGGAAAGTGACCCTGTGCGCAAGCCGTCGACGAGGAATCGTCGATATAGGTGCCAGTGTGCCCTGCGGATCCGGCGATGCACGACGTCATGGAGCACGGCAAGGTTCTCGGGTCGCTGTCCGAGGGCTCTGGAGAACGCGAGGCAGGCGTCTCGGCATTCGTGAGCCGGCTGTTCATCAACAAGTGCCGAGAGAACCAGCAACTGCGCCGCGAACTCGCGCTCGTACTCAGTGGTAATGGCCACAGACAGCTCTCCCGGTTCGCAGCCGGGCATCGCGAAGGGCTGATCCACTCCCAGGAGCAGTCGACTGAAACCCTCGACGACCGAGACCTGAGCAGCGGATGGCCGGCGCCCCCGCGCGGTGGTGACAGTGGCCAGTCCCCGTGCGAGGGCTTCAGCGGAGGGAGGATCGAGGTCAGGCCGGCGCACCCTGCAATTCTCGGATCCAGCTGGAGGTTCCGCAGCGGCGGACTCGGAACGGTGAAATCCCGCCATCGTCCTTCACTTCCGAGTGCCGAGCAGGCTCGACGGGTTCCTGCGTCGCACGATTGACGGCACAGTGGCAGTAGAGACGTCCAAGCCACGGCGTATGGCGAAGGGGTGACAGGACATGGATGATCGTCAGGTTCGGATCCAAGGTGCGATTGACGACCTCGTGGGTCGCGCCGATGCCGACGCGGAGCTTCGCGCGCGCCTATTGGCGGATCCCATGGAGGTGATCTGGCTTGAGACCGGAATGCGGGTGCCAGAGCACTGGGGTGTGATTGCCCAGGAGATCGACGGCTCCGTCGAGTCGGCACTCAGCTGCGACGAGTTGCCGGACGACTACCTGGAATGGGTCGCCGGCGGCAGGTCGGGAAGCGGCAACACGCTCGACTATCGCGGCGAGGAGGAGTGCGGATTCTTCAAGACCCTCCCGGGTCCGTGAGGCGCCGCCTTCTGGTGGCAGAGATGAACAAAGTCGAAACACTCGGTTTCGCATTGCTCACCGTCGCTCGGCTGCCGTTTGAGTGCGACAGAATTGGGGCTCCTGTAGACAAGGAGCTCATTGTTGTCCGAGATCATGCAGTTGGTCCTGGTCGTAAGTCTCAGCATCGTCGTCACCATGGTCGGCACTCGGATCGCACTGGGGGCGGCGGGTCGGGATCGATCCGACGACAACGTGATGACGGCCGCAATCCGACTCGTCGGAGCTGCATTCGTCTTCTTGGCTACGTTCACCGCGTACAGTCAATGGCAGGCCACGATGGATCTTGAGGAAGCCATCAGGGCAGAGGTGATAGCGAGCGCGGTCGTCTTCGATCTCGCACCAGCCGGTCCGGAGGGGGAGTTGCTCGAATCGCGGCTCCTGGCCTACGTTGACGCTGTTGCATCTTCCCCGTTGTCTGCAAATGCTGGCCGGATTGAGTTGTCCGAAGTCCTGACGTCGAGCGCCCGATCCGATAACGGTATCCGCGGCGGGCAGCTAAGTGAGGCTGTCCTGAGACTGGCATCCGCCCGGGAACTCCGTGACGTCCTGCCGGAGACTGGTGTCCCTTGGGTGGCACGCTTGGCCGTTGGGATCCTCGGTGTGCTGACACTCGTCGTGGCTGCGGTGTACCCCAGCGGGCACTCACGGCGATTGAAGCTTCTTCAGGCATGGAGCGCGGCGGTGGTCGTGACAACCACCCTCGCAACACTTGTCCTTCTTCAGGCTCCCTGGTTCGAGGAGGCACGCCTCGCGGGCGTTGTCACTTCCATCGCGGACGATCTCAACATGCCCCAGTGACGTCAGACGACCGACACGGTCCGAGAGGCGTAGCCCGTTGCCCCTGAGGGGATCACGTCGCGAACTTCCGAGGTCTGCACTTCGCCTTCGCCGTTAGTCGCGCGCACGACAACAGCGTGCTCACCCGGATTGGCAACCCAGGGGAGCCACCATTGGCGCCAGGTAACAGAATTCGGTTCTTCGGCAAGGTTCGCTTGCTGCCATGGCCCTCCGTCGATCTGAACTTCCACGCGGGAGATCCCACCACCGTCCATGGCCCACGCCACCCCAGCAATATTCGTATCTCCGGCTGGGATGGGCTTTGCTGGAACGTCGATTCGGCTACCGGTGAGTACGGGGGCGTCCGTGGCCCAGCCCCTTGCCGTCCAATAGGCGGTTACGTCTTGGTAGGTGGTTGCGGTAATTCGCGTCACCCACTTCGTTGCTGAGATGAACCCATAGAGGCCGGGAATGATCATGCGAACGGGGAATCCGTGATCTACCGGTAGTGGCTCGCCATTCATGCCGATCGCGAGCAGAGGTTCGCGATCTGCGAGTCCCTCCAGAGGGGTGGAGCAGGTCCACCCATCAATTGAGGTGCTCAATATTTGATCCGCGGAAGAAGCAATACCCGCTTCCTCCAGTAAAGGCATGAGGGGTGTGCCCAACCACCGTGCGGTGCCAATATATGGGCCGCCAACGGGATTAGAAACACACATGATGGTGATATCGCGCTCCACCATCGGACGTGCAATCAGGTCTTGATAAGAAATGGTGAAGGTATTTGTCACGAGCCCATCGAAGGTTAAGTTCCATTCCGTGTTCTTCACCTGTGGAACCACCACTGCCGTATCAATGCGATAGAAGTCAGCATTGGGAGTCACGAATGGTCCAATTCCGGGAACGGGAGCTTGCACCGTTGGTGGGAGAGGTGGGAGCGGGTTCACGGGCGGAGGAAGCAAAGTAGAGACGCGCGAGGCGGTTGCATTCTTCAATTGGCTAACACCGCGGGCAGCCGTAAGCATCGCAGCGGAACCAATAACAGCACCGGTGCCAAAAAGCAAAGCGCGCCTTCCGGAAAAGGCTTTACTCGCGCCCCCGGGAATACTTGCATTCGCGTCGACGGGGGCACGCAGGATCCGAGTCGCAGCGAACCACAGCACCACTGCGGCGATTGCTCCCGCGAGCAATGAGGGAATCGGGGCCCAGAACTGACCCGTTGGTCGGCGGAGTCCCGCGATCGCGCCAATCGCACCGATTCCGAACGCTATCGCCATGCTCCACACGAGATGCTTCCGGGCAATTACTCCAGCGACGAAAGCTAGGGCTGCCACAGCGGCAATCACGCTTGCCACTACCACGTATTTCGCAGAGGTTCCGAATGTGCTGGTGGCCCATTCCTTGACCGGCGCCGGGGGAATATCGATCGCCGAGGAAGCGACCACCTGAATAGGCGCGTAGGCCTCATTAAAGAACGACGCAAGTAGGTCCGCAGCCGCTATCCCCACGAGAGCGGCCAGGATTCCAAGAAGGCCAAAAACAAATGAAGTCCTCTTCACGTCTCACACGATAAGAGGGGTTACCTATCTGAGGAGGCGAATGAATTCGTTGCTTGAGAAACTGAAATTTCTGGTCAAGTGTTCATCTGTAGGTGCTATCTTTCAGGACGCACTCCGCAACGATTGGCCAAGCCGAGGATGAGGGGTCGATAAGTTCAAAATGACCAACGTCCGTGCATTCGGTGAGTTGGGCTCCGGTGCGGGCGCAGTAGTTCCGACTCATAGATACTGGCACTCTCGTATCTCGCGAGCCGTGAATCACGTCAACATGTACTCCGTCTGCGGGCCCTGGAGTGAAATGGTCGTCATCGGCTCGGTCGGGAAACATGGCAGCCACCGCACGTTCACCCAGATTGCTGTCACGTGCGCTTGCGAGATCCGTGACGGGTGCGAGTGCGAGGACACGATTCCACCAAGCGCGCGAGTTGTCTTCGGCCAATTTCAGCGCCAGAAGCCCTCCAGCTGAATGACCCATGAGAAGAGTGGGCCTTCGCTGCAATAGATCCTCAACGTGGTCAAGAGCCAAGTGGAGATCAGCAAACATGGTTTCTGGCTCTCCCGGAATTCGGCGGTACTCAAGTGACAGACATTGGATGTTGTTGGTGCTGAGTGAACGCAGTGCAGTTCGGGCGTGGATGCGTGAATGTTCAGGGCGCCAAAAACCTCCATGAACGAATATCAGCGCTCGTTCATCGGAGGACGAACCGAAAACGTCGATGACCTGATCTGGTGACGCGCCATAAGGGATCTCGTCATCGGGGGCCGGATGATCGGCGTTAATGATGCTCCAATCCTCTTCAACCATGCGGTCAGGTACGTCTCGCGGCACCTCTTCAGTTTGTCAGGGCTGCCCCGATCGCGTCCAGATAGATTGGTGCTGCTCGGGGAATTGCGTGATGAATCAACGCTGAATCCCGGGTGAGCCATGATGGTGCCATGCCGCTGACCGGTTCCTGGACCATTCGCACCATTGACGATGCAGACGTACGTTTGCGTAGTGGGAAGATCGGCCTCTTTGGCGTTGACGTAAAAGCGCCCGTGCGCAGTGGTTTCTTTCACGTGAGTGCAGGCGGAATTGAACTCAATCTCGTGCTAGCACTTGAGAAGTTGAGCACCGGCAATTTCTTGATGGATGGTGCGGCACGCGGCTTAGTTTCTAAGCACGACGCCCATGACCTGACGTACTCAGCCACTGGAACGGATTCGCAGCCCTGGTCCGTGTCGGGCACCGCGATCTCTGGCGATGTGCACGTGGAACTCGCCGTGATCATCACTCCGAGCGATTCCACGATGCAGCACATCGCGTTGCAGGGAAGTGCCAGCATGGGGCAAGTTCACCTGCCGCTACCTGGCTTGGGAACCGTAGATGATTTCAACTTTGAAGTGGATGCGCACCTCAAACTTGATCCCGCCTAGTCGATGGGCGCTGCTGGAATCCCGGTTCGCTTTGCGTCATAGACACCAAGCATCTTCGCCGCAGCGAATCCGCCAATGGCGCCGATGATGGCGAAGGGTGCAATCGCCGCGCCGGCGCTGCCGATAAGCAACATGGCGATCAAGCCCGAAGTGAATGGCAGGCGAGTCATCACGGTTGCTGCGGACGCGATACCTACCGCGGCCATTGCGCTCACCGAAAGATTGGTGAAGAGCAGTGCTGCGAGCACTCCGAATCCCACCCCGATGAAGGTGGCCGGGAATATCGGACCGCCGCGGAATCCAGCGCCGAGAGCGAGGCCGTACACGATGAGTTTGCCGATCACGATGGCGATCACCGCGGCAATCGAGGTTTCGGCGATGATGCCCGGCATACCGCTCTGGCCAGAGAAAAGGATTTGGTCATAGTCCACGTTGAAGGTCTCAACTACGGCAATAGCAACACCAGCGGTGACGAGGGCGGCAATGAGCAACATGATCGCCGGGGAACGCGCAGCGCGTTCTTGTACGCGCTCGCCCAGCTCACGCGCCACAGCGGTCAGGGCTGCGGCAACTATGGCAACGACTATCCCCGCGATGAGATCACCAGGATTGATGTGGTCATAGGAAGGAAGTCCTGGAACGCTCAGTGACATGGTTCCTAGGCCCGTCCAAGAACCCCACCCCACTTGGGTGATGTAGCCGGAGCCGAGGGCAACGAGGGCGGGCAAGAGAATTACTTTGGGGGCTGCACCCATCGCGGCGAATTCCAGGAGCAGGAATGCGGTGATGAAGGGGTTGCCGAAGATCGCGCCAATTGCCGCGATTCCCGTGAGGAACATGGCCAGCGTGACAACGTTCGCCGGTGCTTTGCGCATGAGCAGGCCGCCGAGGGTGGTGCCCACCACGATGAGTGGACCCTCGGGGCCGAGTGCGGCACCGAAGGTCAACGTGGCAAGTGCTGCGAGCAGGATGGATGGTGCCACCCTCGGTGGATTGTCAAAGTGGAAGCCGGTGAGGGGACCTTTGCCGGTATGACCAGGCATGCGCTGCGCGATCACGATGATGCCAACCGAGAGGAGTAACCCTCCCACGATCCACCAGGCGGGGGCAGTTTCCCAGCCGAGGGCTTGGGGAAGCCCTTCGATGAATCCATGCTGCAGCTCGTGCATCAGCCACAGAAAGACAGTTGCGCCGGTGGCTCCCACGAT
>JBJOIE010000186.1:0-3505 GCA_046047295.1 Actinomycetota bacterium
CCAACTTTACCACCCTGTGATCTGGGTCATTCCCTCGGCTAAATCCCCCCATGCGTGAGCGTGGGTGAAGGTGACTCGTGATGGGGACGACCGCTAATCTGCTCACGTGCTTCGAATCCACACTCCGCGCCCCGCCTTCCGCATTCTGGCGGCAGCCAGCATCGCCGCTGTGTTCTCGGCCAGCCTGACCGGCTGCTTCAACGGCCCAGGAGCAACCACCACGATGCAATCGCAGCAGGCAACCGGCAACGGAGTGCAAGCTCAGGTGGGCAATATCGAGGTCGACGGGGCCACCCTGGTGACCAACGTTGAGGGTGATCGCGCCACCCTGGTCATGCGGATCGTGAACTCCGGCACGGAGGCCGATCGCCTCATCGGGGCACGTATCGACGGTCAGGTGGCGACAATCATCAGTGCCGAAGGCGAGACCGTGGAACTCCTGCCCGGCGCATCACTGTCCTTCGCGTATGAGGCTAACGAGCGCTACGTCAACGCAGACACCTTCACCGCCGCCATGAGTTCCTTCGTGCCGGTGCAGTTGGCGTTTGAGAAGTCCGGGATAACTGAGATGGACGTATTAACCGTGCCGCCACTCGGCGAGTACGAGGGAATTGAAGTTCCGCAGGCGATTGCGGTACCGACGTCTTAGGCGTGAGACACGCAAAAATTACGCCTCGAATTTATAACCGAGGCCGCGCACCGTTTGTAGGTACTTCGGGTTCGCTGGATCTTCTTCAATCTTGGCCCGCAGGCGCTTCACGTGGACATCAAGCGTCTTCGTGTCACCTACGTAATCGGCTCCCCACACCCGATCAATGAGTTGGCCGCGGGTGAGAACTCGACCTGAGTTGCGCACAAGGTATTCCAGCAAATCGAATTCCTTCAAGGGCATGGCAACTTGCTCACCACGCACGGTCACGATGTGTCGCTCTACATCCATCCGCACCGGTCCAGATTCCACAGCAGCCGGTAGAAGATCTTCCACCTCTCCGTGGCGGCGAAGCACGGCCCGAATGCGCGCCAGCAATTCACGCGATGAAAACGGCTTTGTCACGTAATCATCGGCACCGAGTTCCAGACCAACCACCTTGTCCACCTCACCGTCCTTTGCGGTGAGCATGATGATCGGAACATTTGAACTCGACCGAATCTGACGGCACACTTCCGTGCCCGAAAGGCCGGGGAGCATGAGATCTAAAAGGATGAGATCGGCGCCCTGCTTCTCGAAATTCGAAATTGCCGTATTGCCGTCACCCGCAACAACAACCTCGAAGCCTTCACGGCGCAGCATGAATGAAAGTGCATCCGAGAACGAGTCTTCGTCTTCAACAACCAAGACACGGGTCATCAGGATGTGCCTCCATTCGGAATTGTGACAAGGTCAACGGGGAGAGCGTGAGGTTCAGACACACGCTGCGAGTCATCGTCATATGCGGGAATGCGCAGGGTGAACGTTGAACCGGTGCCTACCTCGGACCACACGGTTACCTCACCACCGTGGTTCTGACATACGTGCTTGACGATCGCCAGGCCTAGACCCGTGCCGCCCGTCATCCGTGATCGCGCCGGATCTGCCCGGTAAAAGCGTTCAAAGATGCGATCAAGATCATGTGCCGCGATACCTTCACCCTGATCCTTCACCGCGATCTCCACAATCCCATCGCGTTCCCAGCCCGTTACCGAGATCCGGGTGTGATCCGGGGAATAGGCGATCGCGTTCACCAGCAGATTCCTCAGTGCGGTGAGAAGTTGGATGCGATCGCCATAAATGAGCGCGCCCGAGGGCTCGCCCACGATCACCTCAATGCTGCGCGTGCCAGCCAAGACACGGATTTCTTCTAGGGCGCGTCCGATGAGATCGTCAACACGAATCACTTCGGCATGAGTAAGCGGATCATCCGACTGAAGTCGAGAAAGGTCGATTACATCTTGAATGAGTGCGCTCAGACGCGTTGCCTCGTACTGCATGCGTTCAGCGAAGTGGCGTACCTGCTCTTCGTCATCGGCGCCGGCCAGGATCGCCTCGGCCAGGAGTGACAATGCGCCAACCGGGGTCTTGAGTTCGTGGCTGACATTCGCCACAAAATCGCGGCGCACAGCTTCCACTCTGCGTTCATCGGCCAGGTCGTCTATGAGAACCAGGATCGCGCCGGTACCAAGGGTGGCCACGCGTGCGCGAAGTTCAAGCAGTTCGCGGCCCAGAGGTGGGCGCCGCACGCGCATCTCCTGCTCACGCGCATTTCCGTCATCCGCAACCTTGGCCACCAGTTCCGCGATTTCCGGGACGGCCACTGCACTTCGATTCACCAAACCGAGGGCCATGGCTCGGGTGCTCGCGCGAAGCACCGTTCCATCCGGTGACACAACCAGAGAGGCCGACGGAAGGACGGAGAGAACGCGCACCACTTCATCGGGCACGGCTGGCGGGGCGGAAGTCAGCCTGCTTGAGCGCTGCGCGGAAACATTCGCGGAAGCACGACGCACAGCCATGGGCACAGGATAGGCCCCACTTTGCCTACCCAAATCGCATGTTGATCCCGGCGCGCGATATTTAGGCAAAGCGTCAACGGCTGTTTCCGGTCCTTCATCATCTGGTTGTCTGCTGTTCATCTTGGGCACGGCTGAGCGCAGAAACGGCCCGCTTGACCTACCCTGTGCGCAGGAGGGTCGATGCGCGGGAGCTACATAGGTCACGTAGAACAGGTCACAGATGACCTCGTGGAAATGACCCATGTCGTGGGCTCGGCAATGCATGAGGCGAGTGCCGCACTCCTTGATGCTGATCTAGAACTCGCCCAACACGTCATCGAATCCGATGCCCGCGTTGATGTATTGGCCAGTGGCGTGGAAGAAAAGACGTTCGACATCATCTCCTCCAAGCACCCTGAGGGTCCGGAGTTGCGCGCCCTGCTTGGCGCGATGCGCATGGCGAGTTCCCTAGAACGCATGGGCGATCTCGCCCAGCACGTGGCAAAACAGGCGCGCATGCGCCACCCGCGACCAGCAGTGCCGTCGGAATTACGCGATGTTTTCATGCAAATGGGAAATCTCGCCGAAGAAATCGTGAGGCGAACCGGCGAAGTGATTGCCACACGGGATCTCACCCTCGGCGGAGATATCGCCCGGCACGATGCCGAAATGGACCGCCTCCATCGGCAGCTCTTCAGTACCGTCCTGGCCCCCACCTGGGAACTCGGGGTGGAGGCAGCCATCGACGTCACGCTGCTCTCGCGCTATTACGAGCGTTACGCCGATCACGCCGTCTCCATCACCCGGCGAGTGGTCACCATCGTGACCGGCGAGGCCTACGTGGGAGTCACCCTCGACTAACGCCGAACTGGCGCACATCCACCGCCGAACTGGCATATTTTCAGAGTCGAACTAGCGCACATCCAGCGCCGAACTGGCAGTAGTTCCCTCAGCGCATTGGCGCCGAACACCACAATGCGCCACACTTTCACGGTGGAAGCGCCTACCAATCTCGCGGATAGGCGCGCCCGCAACC
>JBJOIE010000187.1:0-20879 GCA_046047295.1 Actinomycetota bacterium
TGGTGCTGAACGCCTCTCCCTATGAATTGAGTAAGGACGATGATCGGCTGGCGCTGTGCACTCGCCAAGCAACGACCGCAGGTTGTGCGCTGGTGTACGTCAACATGGTGGGAGGCCAGGACGAATTGGTTTTCGACGGGGACTCGATGGTGATCGACGATTCCGGGCGACTCCTCCTCCGAGGTCGGCAATTTGTTGAAGGTCTCTACATCACCGACCTCACCCTGCCTCTGGCTCATGCGCCAGAACCTTCCTCCCCGAACCTCCTAGCACCCACACCAGATGATGACGAATTCGCGCAACACTTAGAGCAACCACGCCTCGATGATCTGGCCGAGGTCTACGAAGCACTCGTCCTCGGCTTACGCGATTACGTTCGAAAGAACCGGTTTACATCGGTCATCTTGGGCCTGAGTGGAGGAATCGATTCAGCTCTCGTGGCCGCTATCGCGTGCGATGCGATCGGGGCAACGGATGTATACGGCGTAGGCATGCCTAGCAGGTTCTCATCGGACCACTCCCGTACTGACGCACAAGACTTGGCTGCCCGTTGCGGTCTACATTTCCGCGAGGTTCCCATCGAACCGATGTTCGCCGCGTTTATGGGCGAACTTGATCTCTCGGGCCTTGCCGAAGAGAACCTCCAAGCGCGTATTCGGGGGATGATCCTGATGAGCCTGTCGAATCAGGATGGTCACCTCGTTTTAGCTACGGGTAATAAGAGTGAGATCTCGGTCGGGTACTCCACCATCTATGGGGATGCCGTGGGCGGATTTGCCCCCATCAAAGACGTTCCCAAGACATTGGTCTGGAAACTCGCCAACTGGCGTAATGCGATCGCGCAATCACGCGGGGAAACGATGCCGATCCCGCCGAACAGCATCGCCAAGCCTCCGAGTGCGGAATTACGTCCGGACCAACTCGATGCCGATTCCCTTCCTGATTACGCCGAACTTGATGCAATCCTCGAGGCCTATGTATCCGGTGATGCCGGGATAGCCGAACTGATTGCACAGGGGCACTCCCCCAGCGTTGCTACGCGGGTTGTGCGCCTCACAGACGCCGCAGAGTACAAACGACGCCAGTACCCACCGGGCACCAAGATCACGTTGCGGGCCTTCGGGCGGGATCGGCGTCTGCCGATTACGAACCGGTGGCGCGAGGATTAGTCGCGTCATCCTCCACCTGCTGGGCTAACTGCTGCGAATAGTCCGCCACTTCCTCTTCCACAAGTGCATCAACCGGGCTCTTGGGAGTTACGGGCCGAGCTTGTGGCGGCGTGATCTGTGGCAGTGCGATGAGCACAGCAAGAAATGCCACCAGCACGATGACGAAAGAAAGCCACGTGGTGACATGCGATGCCGCCAAGAAGGAGTCAAATGCCCCGGAAAGCAGATTGTTCTTCACCGGTTCGGGAAGATTAGGGGCCTGGCTCAGCACACCGACGGTGGCCACGATGGATTCCGAAGCCGCATCTAGCGCCTCGGCGGGAACCGGAACACCAAGATTCGTCACGGCATCCGTGAGATTCCTGGCGTATTGCGTAGCGAGCACCGTTCCCACTATGGCGATACCTAATGCGCCGCCCACCTGACGCACGGTGTTCTGCACTGCCGAGCCCGCACCAGCGCGCTCTAGGGGCAGAACGTTTTGCATCACCGTGGAGGCCGGGGCTATGACGTTACCCATACCGAAGCCGAAGAGGAAGAAGATGGTGAGCACCATCCATAGCGGGGTGTCGAGGCTGAGGAAGGCTAGTAGAGCCAAGGCGCTCGCAACGAGGGCGAGTCCAGTTGACATCACCGGCCGATAGCCAAATCGCTGCACCATGGTTGCACTTCGAGGTGCTGCAAGTAACTGACCGATGGCGAAAGGAAGGAAACACAGGCCTGCTGCCAATACGTCATAGCCACGGAGGATCTGCAGGTAGAACGGCAAACTGAACAGAATGCCGGAAAGGGCGAAGAATGCGAGGCTCACCGTGGTCAAACTGACGGCGTACCCACGATTCTTGAAGAGACTGACATCGAAGCTTGGGTGATCACTGCGCGCTTCGGTCACGATGAAAACAGCCAGGATGGCGACGCCGACGATGATCGGGCCCACCACCCACGGATCCAACCAATTGCGTGTCTCTGAAGCGTGAATGATTCCGTAAATCAGGATGCTCAAACCAGCGAATGAGATGAGCAGTCCAGGAATGTCGAGACGGCGCGCTCCAGGATTTCTGGTCTCGGGAACCACTCGCCAGATACCGATCAAGCCCACAGCAACGATGGGCACGTTGATCAGAAACACCGAGCCCCAGTCATTTCCGAGCAACCAATTGGTCCAGTCGGGATGCTGCAGGAGTACACCTCCGAGTACAGGTCCAAGTGCAACGGCCGCCCCCACCGCACCTGCCCACACACCGATGGCCTTTCCTCTCTCATGTGGAGGAAAGACCACGGTGATGATGGCCAGGGTGGTCGGAAGAACTGCTGCGCCACCAATACCCATTATGGCTCGGAAACCGATGAGCATGCCCGCACTTGCGGAGAATGCGCACGCAGCTGAGGCCAGCGCGAAAATGACCAGTCCGATGACCAGGACCTTCTTACGCCCCCACTTATCGCCGAGTACTCCCCAGGTAAAGAGGAGCGCGGCAAACACCAGGATGTAGGAATCAATGGCCCAGACCAATTCACCCTGACTGGCGTTGAGATCCCGCTGGATGGTGGGTAGAGCGATGTTGAGCACCGTATTGTCAAGAACCACCACAAGGAGGCTCACCACCACCACGCCAAGAATTGCCCAGCGGCGTGGATGTCCAGCTCCCGATGTTGCCCAGTCCTTTTCGGGTGCCGCGTGCCGTTCGGCCACAGCCAACCTCATTTCTGCTGCGTACAAGGTGGACGCACTGCCCTGGAAGGTTATCCATGCCATGATGTACCCGTCCGGGGACTCCCCAGTGAGCCTCGAGATGGGAGAAGAAATGTCTATGCATGCTGCCGTTTCCCGGCTGAGCATCCGCGATCTTCAAAATATGACCGCGCGCGGTGAGCGATGGTCCATGATCACCGCCTACGACGCCCTGACCGCATCGCTCTTCGATGAGGCAGGAATTCCCGCACTGCTTGTGGGCGACTCTGCAGCGATGGTTGTTTATGGACACGAGTCAACGGTCCCGGTTACCGTGGATGAACTTCTCCCCCTCGTCGCTGCTGTTCGGCGAGGATCCAGCCGCGCCGTTGTCATTGGCGATCTTCCATTTGGCAGTTATCAGGAGAGTCCGGCCCAGGCCCTGAACACGGCGGGCCGCTTCCTAAAAGAAGGCGGCGCACATGCTGTGAAGCTGGAGGGTGGGCGCCAGGTGCTCAGCCAGGTGGAAGCGCTCGCCGAAGCAGGCATCCCGGTGGTGGGTCACCTGGGATTAACGCCGCAATCCGTCAACGCCCTTGGTGGCTACCGCGTCCAGGGACGGGGCGAATCAGGTGATCGGCTGCTACAGGATGCGAAATCGCTCGAGGCGGCCGGCGCATGCGCTGTAGTTCTGGAGCTCGTGCCCGCGGAACTCGCACACCGGGTTAGTGATCTCTTGACCATTCCCACGATCGGCATAGGTGCGGGTTTGGGAACCGATGCTCAAGTCATCGTGTGGCAGGACCTCGTAGGCCTGACGCCCCCACCACATCCCAAGTTCGTCCGACCATATGCAGACATCCGACGCACCATGCTTGATGCCGTACGCGAGTGGAATGCGGACGTGATTTCAGGTGCGTACCCCGCCGCGGAAGAGTCGTACGTGTAGTTAAGGCGACTAGAGATCAGTGACGCGCAATCCTGCATGGATCTTGTACCTACGATTCATTGAGATCAGATTGGCAGTCATCGCCTCAACCTGACCCGCATTGCGCAGCCGACCCGCATAGACGCCACGGATACCCGAGATGCGCGATGCAATCGCCTGCACGATGTCTGTGGCGCTCCGATCATCACCGAGGACGAGTACATCCGTGTCGATGGTCTCAACACCTTCATCTAGGAGCAGCACAGCCGAAATATGGTGGAAAGCGGCGGTAACGGTGCTTTCTGGCAAGAGAGCTGCTGCTTGCTGTGCAGCCGAACCCTCGGCCACCTTCAGCGCAAATGCTCCCTGCTTATCGAAGCCGAGTGGGTTCACACAATCCACCACGATCTTGCCGGCGAGCTCGCTGGCCAAACCCGCCAGCAATTCCCCATGACCGTCCCAAGGAACCGCAACAATTACCACGTCTGCACCAAGCGCAACATCTGCATTCGAGCGGCCAGTCACACCATGCCCAATGTCATTCGCGATCGATTCCGCACGTTCTGCATCACGCGAACCAATCGATACGTGCATACCTGACATGCCCAGGCGTCGAGCAAGACCTCGTCCTTGTTCACCAGTTCCACCGAGCACACCTATATGTAGGTGATCAACGTTGGGTAATGCGCGCGGATCGGAAGCGGTCTGTGCACCTGCATCAACGGATGACATCCCCTGTGCTTACCACGATTGCGACACGAATTCGACGCGCGACGCGAATGTCTTTGTGTTTTTGCGAATGCTCTGTCACAGTTCTCTCAGAGGACTGTGTACAGGAGCACGGTCCGCTATCTCGGGAGGCAATGTGGCGGTCGCAAAGAAGACTGCTCGCAAGGCGCCGGCTAAGAAGGCAGCTGCAAAGCGCACTGCCAAGAAGGCGGCACCACGCAAGGCAGCCAAGAAGGCTGTCAAGCGCACTGCGAAGAAGGCAACCAAGCGGACTGCAAAGAAGGCAGCTCCCCGCAAGGCAGCCAAGAAGGCAACCAAGCGGACTGCAAAGAAGGCAGCTCCTCGTCGGGCAGCCAAGAAGGCAGCTCCTCGTCGGGCAGCCGCGAAGAAGTAACTCTTCTTACACCGAAGGCCCGCATCCTCATGGATGCGGGCCTTCGCTTTTGGCTAGTGGCTGCTGGGACTAGTCGTCATCACCAGCATCAAATGCTTCGTTGCGTTCGGCTGCTTTCTCCAGCGCATGCGCCGCGTCGGCCTCACTTGCGTAGGGGCCCATGCGCTCGTCATTTGGGCACCCCTGCTGAGGCTCGACCTGTTGGTGCTTCAAGCAGTAATACCAGCTCATATCACTCCGATCTCGCAGGGCGGCGCGTCATGCGCAACATCGCGCCTAACTCTAGCCACCCATAGACTTCTCGGGTGAGAGTGCTGGAACCAGGCGTCATCTCCCCCGAGCGAGTTGTTCCCTCACACATCGACCGCCCCGAATACGTGGGTAAGCCTGCGCCGTCACCCTTTGGTGGCAGTGACGTCCAGACACCAGAAACCATTGAAGCTATGCGCCAGGCAGGGCGCATCGCTGCGGATGCGCTACAACTCGTAGGCGAGAACGTTAAACCTGGCATCACCACAGATGAATTAGATCGGATTGGCCACGATTACCTGTGCGATCTCGGCGCTTACCCCTCCACCCTTGGCTACCGGGGCTTTCCTAAGAGCTTGTGCTCCTCGCTGAATGAAGTGATTTGTCATGGAATTCCAGACTCCACTGTGCTGTCCGAGGGAGATATTTGCAATATTGACATCACAGCCTTCATCAACGGCGTCCACGGTGACACGAATGCCACCTTCTTGGTGGGTACCGTGGAACCAGCGGTGGCTGATCTTGTGGAACGCACCCACGAAGCCACGATGCGTGCCATTAAAGCCGTGAAACCCGGAAGGCCACTGAACGTAATTGGCACTGTGATCGAAGGCTACGCGAAGCGCTTCGGTTATGGCGTGGTGCGTGATTTCACGGGACATGGAATCAGTAGCTCATTTCATTCCGGTTTGATCGTCCCGCATTTTTTTGACCCAGATTCCACTACCGAACTACTGCCAGGGATGACTTTCACCATTGAGCCGATGTTGACACTTGGCACTATTGATTACGACATCTGGGCCGATGGATGGACGGTGGTCACCAAAGACCGCCGCTTCTCAGCCCAATTCGAGCATACGATCGTGGTGACAGATGATGGTGCGGAGATTTTGACCTTGCCCACGGATGCTGCTGGTTCACCGGAGGTTTGAGTGATTGACCACCAGACCCCACATGCGGCCATTACGTGGCCGCATGATGTGACCACGTTATGCATAGACATTGGGGGAAGTGGGCTCAAGGCTGCCGTGGTGGATCCAGCCGGCTCATTGCTCACAGAGCGCGTCCGTGTTGACACTCCGTACCCGTGCCCGCCTCGACGACTGCTCCAAGTGCTCACAGAACTCATTGCACCCCTGCCCAAGGCTGAGCGCGCCACGGTGGGATTTCCTGGATTAGTGCGCGATGGCCACGTTCTGCATATCCCGTCACTGTCCCGGGCCACCTATGACGGCGCCACCGATCCTGGTCTTCGTCACGAGTGGCTGGGCTTTCCCCTCGGCCCGGAGATCGCTCACGCACTTCATATGCCCACAAAGTTGCTCAACGATGCTGATGTTCAAGGTTGCGCCGTGGTGCGTGGTGAAGGCCTGGAATTCGTCCTCACGCTAGGAACCGGGGTGGGTACCGCTTTATTCGAGAATGGTCATCTGCTTCCGCACCTTGAGTTGTCCCACGGTCCATTCACTCGGTCCATGACAACCGATAGCGCACTTGGAAACGTCCAACGCAGGACCCTTACCCGGGATGCGTGGCGAGAGCGCGTCCGCACCGCAATCGCGAACTTTGATGCCATGCTCTATTTCGACCACATCTACGTTGGTGGCGGAAATGCCAAGAAACTCGAACCTGCCGATGTTGGACCCAAGGGAGTCATCGTGCCGAATTCATCCGGGATTATCGGGGGCGTTCGGGCCTGGGAATTTGCGGATTGATCATGACGAACTGGCTCACTCCGGAAGAACAACGCTCTTGGCGTGCCTGGCTTAATGCCACCCAGATGCTTTCCGATCGCCTGAACCGCGATCTCACATCTGAACATGACTTGACGCTCACTGACTATGAAATCCTCGTTCAGCTTTCCGAGCACCCAGAACGTCGACTCCGGATGAGTGAGCTCGCCGATCGCACGGGCTTCTCCCGAAGTCGCCTCTCCCATCAAATTGATCGCATGGAGAAGGCGAATCTAATCGAGCGCCAAGCCTGTGACGAAGATCGCCGAGGCGCCTACGCAGTCCTCACCAACCATGGCTGGGACACAATCGTTGCTGCTGCGCCGGATCACGTAGCGAGCGTGCGGGAAAACCTCGTTGACCTACTGGGCTCGGAATCCTTCACCAGCCTCGGTGCTGCCTGCGAGCAGATCGTGAACAAATTGACCAAAGAAGGTATGCAGCCTCGGGCTTGACACTCTTTCCCGCGAAGGGGACGAGCCGGCCTATAAGCCGGATTCTGTCCTCGGTTTCCCGAGGGGTGACCATCCATCTGCGAGTGCTGTTGCCAGCACCCTGGTGCGGTCTACCAGCAGATTATGGGCGGGCAACCCATCTGCCAGGACCGGTTACCCGGTCCACTTGACCTTGCTCCGGGTGGGGTTTGCCTAGCCACCGCAGTCACCTGCGGTGCTGGTGGTCTCTTACACCACCGTTTCACCCTTACCTTGATCGCTCAAGGCGGTTTGCTTTCTGTGGCACTGTCCCGCGGGTTTCCCCGGGTGGGCGTTACCCACCACCTTGCCCTGTGGAGTCCGGACTTTCCTCGACATGTATGTGCCAAGACACATCCACACCGCGATCACCCGGCCGGCTCGTCGTCCACCAGTATGCCGTGCAGCGAAATGGCGCACAACGGGTAACGTCAGGTAAGTGCTGATCCTGTTACCTCCTTCCGAGGGAAAGACCACGCCCGAACGCGGTAACAGATTGCAGCTCGCTGAACTCTCCTTCGCTGAACTCACGGACACGCGCATGAGCACAATCCATGCAATCACTGCCCTCAGCGCGAAGCCAGCCAAAGCGCGCAAGGCACTTGGCCTTGGACCCACCCAGGATCACCTCATTGAACTGAACCTGGCAGTGGAGACTTCACCTACGGCCCCGGCAATCGAGGTGTACACCGGAGTTCTCTATGAAGCCCTTGATTTCGCATCCCTGCCTGCCCGAGCACGCAACCGCGCTTCCGAGCGCCTCGCTATCGCCTCAGCCCTATTCGGGCTCCTGCGTCCAACGGATCGGATACCCGCCTATCGCCTCAGTGCAGACACTTCCCTTCCCGGGTTGCCAACACTCCAGGAATTGTGGCGACAATCCATTCCCCACATCATCGCGAAAGAGCCGGGCGTAATCGTGGACATGCGTTCCGGTGCTTACGTAAAGCTCGGACCACTCAGTCCGCCTACACATGACAGGGCCGTGACAGTTCGTGTACTCATGGAAAAGGCGGGTAAGCGAACCACCATCAGCCATCACAATAAGGCCACCAAGGGACTAATCGCTCGATCACTGCTCGCATCGAATAAGACTCCGCGCACGATTGACGGACTGGAGGAGCAGCTCGCGCAGGCGGGCTTCCGCACGGAGCTCAACGATGGCCCTAGAGGCCAAGCTGGATTCCTCGATGTGATCCTCACGGTGACGTGAGCTCAACCTTTACATTCCCCAAATATGTCCCTATGTGTTTCCACATCAAGCGGGCACAGACTTCGGGCACGAAGTAAGCCACAATCTGTGTTACTCATGAAGGGAACATGATGAAGAACCTCAAGCGCATCGGCGTGATCACCGCAACCTCAGGCTTGGCCCTGGCAATCGCCTTGGGTGGAACCAATGCAGCAATCGCTGATGACAATGGTCAACGTGGCGGCGGCCCACTCAAGAGTTTGGTAACTGACGGCACACTCACCAGCGCTCAGGTAACCGCAATCAAGAGTGCCCTACAAAAGGACCACGAGGCCAATCGGGCCGAGCATCAGGCCGAGATGGAGCAAGCGCGTAAGGACGTGATTGCTGATTTGGTGGCAAAGGGCACGATCACTAATGCGCAGGGTGATGCCATCCTCGCTGCCGACAAGGGCGGTATGCGCGATCTCATCGCGAATGGCACCATCAGTCAGGAAACGCTCGCAGCAGTTCGCGATGCTCTTCGCGCAGGCAAAGAAGCCGATCGGACCTCTCGAAAAGCCGAAATGAAAGCCGAGCGTGACAAAGCGATTGATGGTCTCGTGACCGCAGGAACCCTGACATCGGCCGAAGCCACGTCAGTGAAGACCGCACTCGATACCGCCGGCCCCAAGGGTGGCGGCCATAAGGGAATGGGCGGCAAGGGTCAAGGCAAACAGGGCGGTATGAAGGGTGGCCGAATGGGTGGATCTGGAGCCCGCGCCTAATAGCTGTGCATCATTAACGTGCGTGAGGGGTGCCTGCGGGTGCCCCTCACGTGCCGTGTGGGCCGAGAACTTCGGTGAGGTGACCGGCCTCAGCAAAGGAAAACATTGACGCGTTTCCATCGGGGAACCACGCCAAGGATGACAGGGAACAGGGAGGCAGCTCCATTCGATACACGCTCGTCAGCGGCGCGTCGATAGCCATTCCCACCAGGATCTTGATCGGCGAAACGTGGGCAACCACCACCACGTCCTCTCCCGCGTGGCGCTCCACGATCTGACGTTGTGCAAGCATCACGCGAGCACGTAATTGCTCAAAGGATTCCCCACCGGGCGGAGCAACGGAAGTTGACGCGAGCCATTCACTGAGCTGCTCAGGCCACTGATCACGAACCTCACCTAGTGTGAGGCCGTCCCATTCACCAAATGCGCATTCGGCTAGCCCGTCGATGACGTCGATGCCCAGCCCCGTCTGCTCAGCAATGATTTCTGCGGTCTGGACCGCGCGCAGCAGCGGTGAAGTGATGATTCTTTGGGCCGTGTGTCGCCGCGCGATCTCGGCGCCCAAAGCCTCAGCCTGGGCAATACCAAGTTCCGCCAGCGGTGGATCGAAGCCACCGGGTCCACTGAATCGCTTTTCCAGTGAATACGCCGTGGCACCGTGACGTGCGAGGTGCGTCACGGTGGGTGTCCCGATGTCCTCCCAACCCACCATCACATTGCGCGGTCCTTCTTCCGCGCGAGCGCGGACCACAGCTTCAGCCTGGGCTTGTTGAGCAGTGCCGATCACATCTTCTGCGCGCTGGGAGGCCGCCGCCGCTACGGCAGCGCCATCACGCCGCACATGATTGGCTCCGCCCGCGAGAGCCTGATCCAACACTTCATTAACAAGGGCATCCGCGCGTTCGTTTTGCGCGCGAGGTACCCAGGTGTAAGTAACTTGGTGCGCCGGGAAGGCATCTCGCACCGCCTTGGCCAACTCGCGCATATCTGGATGCTTGACCTGCCAGCGGCCAGACATCTGCTCCACGATGAGCTTTGAATCGAGTCGAACTTCAACGCTGGCCTCTGGATCGATTTCGAATGCACGACTCAAGCCAGCGAGCACACCACGGTATTCAGCTACGTTATTCGTGGCCGTACCAATGAACTCAGCACATTCCGTGAGAACCACGTTGCTGTCAGCATCCAGAACAACGGTGCCGTAGCCGGCAGGACCGGGATTGCCCCGTGAACCCCCATCTGCCTGAACGATCAGCCGCATCTACCCGAGCCCCGATTCGGCAGTGCGCACCAATATGCGGCGACACTCTTCGCACCGCAACACCTCATCTATCGGTGCGGCAGCAATATCTGCAATCTCCTGCGGTGGGAGCTGAAGATGGCATCCTTCGCAGCGACCGCGCCGCAAAGGTGCCGCGCCGAGGCCGCCATGCTCGCCGCGCACCTTTTCGTATAAGGCCATCAGGTCTGCGGGAAGACTGGCTATCAGATCAGCGCGCTCAGCAACTACTTCGGCGCGTTCCAAATCAATTACGGACATCTGCTCAGCAATAGCAGTGGTGAGGGTCTGCTTCCGAAATTCAAGTTCCACACGTTCTGAGACGAGTACGTTGACGGCGGCCTGAGCGCCCTCCACTCGTTCCATGATCTCCAACTCCACGTCTTCAAGATCGCGCTGCCGGCGAGCCAGAGATTCAAGTTCATGTTGCAGGTTTTGGAGTTGCTTGGGATCTCCAATCGCGCCGGAATCTAAGAGGTCTTGGTCCTTCGCCTGACGCTGGCGAACCAGGTCTACATCAGCGTCGACTCTGCGCTGCTCGAGTTCCAGATCGCTGACAATCGTTTCAGCAGCGATTACTTCTTTTGCAATGCGCACCAAGCGC
Source organism: Actinomycetota bacterium (assembly GCA_046047295.1). Classification (GTDB taxonomy): domain Bacteria; phylum Actinomycetota; class Actinomycetes; order S36-B12; family S36-B12; genus VGCC01. Next base: position 11,190 of record JBJOIE010000187.1, read on the forward strand.
AATTCCACATCTGAAAGCTCCTGGTGCTCTGGTAGATGTGACGCTTGATGATCAAGTTGAGTGAGCCTGGTATCACGATCCTGCACGTGCAAGAGGCGCAGTTGCTCGTCGGGCTGGGCTTTCACGATTCCTCCGCAGATAATGATGTACTGCTTATGTCACTTGTCGCCACGGGCGAAGATTGCACCCATGGCGATGTCGGAGTACCGGAAACGCGAATCTCCACCGGTGCCCCTTCCCTATGGAGATCCTCACGGAGCAAGTCAGCTGCCTGGTTGAGCCAGATCCACTCCCCCGCCCAATGTGGAATATCAATGAGGCAGGTATCCGCATCAAGCATGAAATCCTGGGCGCGATGGTGCCGTAGATCCGAGGTGACGTACACGTCAATATCGGAGTCAAGTTCGTCGAGCAGTGAATCCCCTGATCCGCCGCACACCGCAATGCGCTGCACCGGGCGCCGCAGATCCCCGGCGACTCGAATCCCATGGGCCGTGGCAGGAAGTGCTTGGTCAACCGCAGCAGCGAACTCTTGCAGCGGAACGGGTGCGCTCAGGACGCCCACTCGGCCAATACCCTCACGGCTGTTTTCGCCCAACGCGGTGATGGGCCCCCTAATTGATATGCCGAGGGCAAGGGCCAGGGCGTCGGAAACCCCAGGGGAAGCATGGTCGGCGTTGGTGTGTGCGCAATAGAGAGCCTTCCCGTGCGTGATCAGCGTGTGGACCACCGAGCCGCGCGCCGTCTCCGGAGAGACGGAGTGCACGCCGTGAAGGAACAGCGGGTGGTGGGTAATCACCATGTCGGCCTGTTCGACGAGTGCTTCATCCACCACAACGGGAACCGGATCCACCGCTAGCAGGATGCGTGCCACCGAAGCGGCTGGGTCACCACAGACGAGCCCCACGGCATCCCAATCAGCGGCTAGTGATTCGGGATAGTGCCGCTTCATCACGTCTACGACTTGGCGCACGGTTGCGGTCACCCTCCGAGGGTACCCATGGACGCGGATGCGCGGCCGAGCCGCGGGCCAAGTAGCCTGCGTGCGGGCCCATAGCTCAGTTGGTAGAGCGCTTCCCTTACAAGGAAGATGTCATCGGTTCGAGTCCGGTTGGGCCCACGGAGTCTCAAAGTTCGCTTAGACTGTATGCACAACTTCATATCTGGGGAGCTCGCACCCGGCGGGCTGAGAGGGCAGTTTTCTGCCGACCCACGAACCTGATCTGGGTAATGCCAGCGCTAGGGAGTAGTTATGAGAATCATCATCGGTGCGGTAGCGAGCGTGCTCGCGCTGAGCGCATGCGGGCAGTCCGACATCAGTGGATCTACGGTCCGATTGCTGACCCATGACTCCTTCGCACTCAGCGAGTCGGTCATCGCGCAATTCGAGTCGGATACCGGGATAAACCTGGAGATCGTGCCGGCCGGGGATGCCGGCACCATCACCGCAGGTGCGATTCTCGCGGCGGGTGCACCCACAGCCGATGTCCTCTTCGGTGTGGACAACACTCTGGTTCACCGTGCAGCGGCCGAAGGGGTTTTTGACGAATACACCTCACCAGAGTTGGCGCAGGTCATCCCCTCCTTGCGCGACGACACCTCCGGCGGCCTCGTCACTCCCATTGATTTCGGTGACGTGTGTGTGAACGTAGACACCCAATGGTTCGCTGAGCGCTCACTCACCCCGCCAGTGAGCATCGATGAGCTCACCGATCCCCAGTACGCGGATCTCCTCGTTGTGCAAGATCCCGCTACGTCATCGCCCGGTCTGGCATTTCTTATGGCAACGGTTTCTCGATACGGCGACAACTGGCCTGGGTACTGGGAGAACTTGCGCTCGAATGGAGTGAAGGTGGCTGGTTCTTGGACAGATGCCTACTACTCAGACTTCAGCGTGAGCGGCGGGGACCGCCCACTCGTCGTCTCCTACGCATCTAGCCCCCCAGCAGAACTGGTCTTCGCGGAACCACCTGCACCCGATACTCCGCGCTCCGCTGTGATCACAGATGGCTGCTTCCGCCAGGTGGAGTATGCGGGAATTCTGCGGGGAACGCCGAACAAGGCCGGAGCGGAAATGGTGATCGACTGGCTGCTCAGCGAGCCAGTACAGGCAGATATTCCCCTCACCATGTTCGTCTTTCCGGCGCGCGAGGGTACAACCCTGCCCGAGGTGTTCACATCCTTCGCGGGTGAAGTGGCCGAGCCGGAGACCTTGCCTACTGACTACTTAGCGGAGAACGCAACGCAGATTGTGGAGACGTGGTCCACCACGATGGGACGCTAGGTCATCCAGCCTGGGTTCGCTGGGCGTGGATCGCACCCGCATCCTTCCTCGCACTATTCCTCGTTGTGCCGCTTACGGCGCTCGCCCGTGAACTGGGTTCCGCAGCACTGATTCCGGAACTCCTCAATGCCGACCTTTGGTGGGTCGCAGCGCTGGCAGCCGTACAAGCACTTGTCAGTACTGCGTTGACACTCCTGCTGGGCGTACCCATTTCCGCTGCCGTGATGCGGTACCGATTCCCCGGGCGCGCACTGGTGATAGCCCTACTGACTGTTCCGTTCGTGTTGCCAACAGTTGTCGTAGCGCTCGCAATGAAGACCGCACTCGGGGAATTGATCGGGACCGGCTGGTGGCTGGTCATCGCAGCGCACGTATACATCAACATCGCAGTAGTAGTGCGCATCGTTGGCGCCCGATGGATGCGTCTCGACTCGCGGCTGGAGGGTTCAGCGCGCACCTTGGGAGCCACGAACTGGCAGGCATTCCGAACAGTCACCTGGCCTGCGATCCGTGCATCCGTTGTCACGGCTGCTGCCGTGGTCTTCACTTTCAGTTTCACTTCCCTCGGCGTGGTACTCATCGCCGGGGACGGTCACGTGCGCACCCTGGAATCGGTTATTTTGCGCAAGACCTCCCTACTTCTCGACTTCCCGGGTGCGGCAGTCGCGGCTCTTATCCAAGCTTTGTTCGTGGGGGTAGCCCTGGTGATCGCGGCCAGATCCGCAAATGCCAGTGGGAGTACCGCATCTCCACGTCTGCGCACTCTGCCGCGCGCGGGCACAGCACGCTGGGCCGTGCCCCTGATCGCCGTTCTCGCAGCAGCATGGGTTCTATTCCCCCTACTGGGATTGGTTTCGAACTCAATCACGAGTAGTAGTGGATTCACCCTGCGTTGGTGGACTGCGCTTATGTCACCCACGCAAGCCATGCTCATAGCAGGGCATCCTGGGCAAGCACTTCTGCGCAGCGCACTACTCGCACTGATCACGGCTGTCATCGCCGCAACTATCGGCAGCCTTGCAGCGATCGCGATCATGCGTGGCTCTGCTGGAGGCCGCCTCCTCTCGATCGCCGCGATGATCCCGCTCGGAATCTCCGCAGCAACAATCGGCCTCGGAACGATGCTGGCATTCGGACGCCCACCCCTTGATCTACGCGGAGTTGGCCTTCTCATCCCGATTGCGCATGCACTCATTGCGGTACCCCTCGTGGTTGCCGTTGCCGCACCGGCACTTCGCGCCGCAGATGTTCGGCCGCGCGCTGTTGCAGCAATGCTTGGGGCTTCCCCAACACGTGCCTGGCTCACGTGTTTCGGGCCGACAATCGGAACGGTTGCTGGATCGGCAGCTGCGCTTGCGGCGGCCGTCTCATTCGGTGAATTTGGCGCGGCCTCATTTCTGGCCCGAGCGGATTCACTCACCGCACCGCTCGTCATTGCCAGGCTCCTGGGCAAGCCAGGTGATGCGCTTCTCGGAACTGCTTCGGCACTGGCTGTTGCACTCGCCCTGGCAACATTGCTTCTTGTGGTGATGATCGACCGTCTGAGCCAACGCGAGGTCCGATGACGCTGCAACTGCGGGAACTGCTCGTGGGCTATGACAGGCCATTGCGGTTGCCCATCAATGCTTCAGTGGCACCGGGCACCGTGCTTGGTGTCCTCGGACCCAGCGGTTGCGGAAAGTCAACGCTTCTGGCCACGGTGGCCGGCCTCCAACTCCCCCTGGGTGGGGAAGTGATCCTCGGCGATGAAGACATCACTGCAACACCTGTGCATCAGCGCCATATCTCCATCGTCTTCCAGCAGCCAATGCTCTTCACCCACCTCACCGTGGCGGAGAACGTGGCCTACGGACTGCGTCGTCAAGGATGTGCGAAGGCTCCCGCCCGGGAACGCGCCGATGAACTCCTCACCTGGGTGGGCCTGGAGGGCCTTGGTGCACGTGCCGTGGACACCCTCAGTGGTGGACAGGCGCAGCGAGTAGCCATCGCCCGAGCCCTCGCACCGAATCCCCAGGCCTTGCTGCTCGACGAGCCCTTCAGCGCACTCGACGCCCCGTTGCGCGGGCGCTTGGTGGAGGAGGTGGGTGAACTCATTCGAGCATCGAAGATCCCGGCAATCCACGTAACCCACGATCCGGCAGAAGCCCAAGCCCTCTGTGGAGAGATACTTCAGTGGTGAAAGGTAAATGGAGCGCGAACCTTGACGCGGGCTACCTGCGCTTGGCCCTCTTTACGTCACTGGCAGCGTTCTTCGCCTATCTCACAGCCGAGCTCATCCCGATGGCTGCTGCTGTGCCAGCAGCTATCACCGCGGTTGTTGCCGTTCGCGCAACTTTCCATCACGCAACAAAAGAGATGATCTTTCAGATCCTCGGTGCACTGGTGGGTGGAGCGATAGCCCTGGTGATCGTCTCCTTCATCGGTAGTGGATCGATAGTGATTCTGCTGCTCGTATTCCTGTCTTTCATCATGGCCAGATTGCTGCGCGTGGGCAGCAGCGATGAAAGTCCATTCATCGCGGCGAGCCTCGCTGTCACCGTGATCCTCGTGGTGGGTACGCACCTCACCACCGAACTAGCGGTAGAGCGATTCCTCGGTGTGGCCATTGGCGCGCTCTTCGCGTTGTTGGCGTCGTTCCTCTCCGCTCCTGACAAGGAGTCTCGGGTACTTGCCAACCACATGGAGACATCCCAATCACGGATCGGTGCACTCCTGGAAAAGATCGCAGAAGACTTGCGTGCTGGCCTCGATCGCGCCACGGCACGGGCGAACTTCGATCGTGCTGTCGAGCTTCGCAATGACGTCCTCGGCCTTGCCGCCCGCTTCGATGACCTCAAACGCAACAGGAAATGGAATCCCCGAGTAACGCAGGCCGACATCGCTCGACTGGACAAGCAGATGGCGGCCAATCAAACGATGAGTACCCGCGTGCTCTCCCTGGCCTCGGACCTGCGGGCCCAGGTTTCAGGCCCCACTCCCCTGCCGCCAGCAGCAGTGAATCCGCTTGCAGACCTCATTGCATTAGCCGGGCAGAACATCGCAGCGGAGGATCCGGCCACTTCGATCGGGCGCACCGCTGCTCATCAGGCGCTCCACGGAGCTGACATGACTGCCCAATTGGCGCTCATCGGTGGCATCGTGAGCCACGTGAATCGCATCAATCAGGCAACGACTTACGATGAAACCGATCCAATGGAGACCGGTGCCAACCCCACTTAAGCGGGGAGTGCCTCCAGTGCAACCAAATACTCATCGGCACTGCGGGCTTCGCCAGGGCCATTGATCACTTTCCACCGCACGATTCCATCCTTGTCGATGACGTAGGTGGCGCGGGTGGCGAAGCCCTTGTCTTCCAAAAATGCGCCGTAAGCACGGGAAACATCACCGTGGGGCCAAAAATCGCTGAGCAGTTGGTGTGTGAGGCCCTCTTGTTCGGCAAACACTTTCAACGTGTACGGCGAATCACATGAAACGCTCAGCACTTCGGCCGAATCATGCGCGAACTGATCGGACTTATCGCGGATCTCGCATAGTTCACCGGTACATATTCCGGTGAAAGCGAAGGGATAGAACATTAGCACCACATTCGTCTTACCTCTAAAAGACGAAAGGGTCACATCTTCGCCAAATTGATTCTTTGCGGTGAAATCAGGTGCGAGAGCACCAACCTCTGGACCTTGATCAGACATTGTCACTCCTTCGCTGGAGCGATCACGTTAGCGCTTAGAGCGTGGGGCCACCAGTCGAGTTCCTTGCCAATCAGAACCGGCACTGATGCTCGAGGTCTGTTGCAGGCCTGCCGTGGGAGCGGCATCGGAGATGTCTTCGGGCTCCACGTGGCCATCGCGCCCGGGTTTGGGCGTGAGTAGCCACACCACACCGTGATCGGTCAACGGGCCGATGGCATCTACGAGCCCATCAACGAGATCGCCATCATCATCGCGCCACCACATGACCACAACGTCAACAACGTCGTCAAAATCCTCGTCCACCATCTCCGCGCCGATGATGGACTCGATGCCCTGGCGAAGCTGTTCATCTACGTCAGAGTCATAGCCGAGTTCTTGAACAGTGTTACCCGGCTCAAGTCCTAGCCGGGTGGCACGATCCTGCGCCTCACTAGCACCCGCGGCCACGTAACTTCCCTTCCCCTGACCCACTACTCAGTTCAGTTGCCCTGCTCACGCGTCGGCAGCGTATCGGAGAGTGAAGCCTCTTCGGGGCAATACGAGGCCACTGAGCATGGGTATTCGCAATGCGGAAGGATAGGGGGTGTATCGGCGCCCACAAAGCGGCCGATACCACCGAGCCACCACACCATCGGGAGGCATTGATGCCCACGGTCCGCCGCGAACCACTCCTTGCCGGAGGCCTGCCCACGCAATACGTGGACGTCGATCCGGATGAGACCGGCGAATGGATCGACTCCTTCGACGCACTCGTCAATGCCTCGGGCAATTACCGCGCCCGCTACATCATGCTTTCGCTCTTGCGCCGGGCAGCGGAGCGCAACGTTGGGGTACCGAGCCTGCGGAGCACCGACTACATCAACACAATTTCGCCCGAACGGGAGCCCTGGTTCCCCGGCGACGAGGCCATTGAGCGCGAGATCCGTCGGATCATCCGCTGGAACGCCGCGATCATGGTTCACCGGGCCCAACGCCCCGGTGTTTCTGTTGGTGGCCATATCTCGACCTACGCCAGCTCGGCCACTCTGTACGAAGTTGGCTTCAATCACTTCTTCAAGGGGCCTGACCACCCGGGCGGCGCAGATCAAATTTTCTTCCAAGGCCACGCCTCCCCCGGCATGTATGCGCGGGCCTTCGTTGAAGGCCGGCTCACTGAGGCTCAGATGGACGGGTTCCGCCAGGAGCTCTCGCACCCTGCCGGTGGGCTGCCCTCCTATCCGCACCCGAGATTGATGCCGTGGTTCTGGCAGTTCCCCACCGTCTCGATGGGTCTTGGCCCACTCAATGCCATTTACCAAGCCCGCTTCAATAAGTACCTCACTGCACGAGGAATCAAAGACACATCTCAGCAAAAGGTGTGGGCTTTCCTTGGTGACGGCGAGACCGACGAGGTCGAAGCCGTGGGTGCACTCGGGCTCGCTGCGCGCGAGGAACTCGACAATCTCGTTTTCGTGGTCAACTGCAATCTGCAGCGCCTCGATGGTCCGGTGCGCGGAAACGGCAAGATCATTCAGGAGCTCGAGAGTCAGTTCCGCGGCGCAGGCTGGAACGTGATCAAGGTGGTGTGGGGAAGGAACTGGGATCAGCTTCTTGCCGCAGATCGCGATGGCGCGCTTGTTAACTTGATGAATAACACGCCCGATGGTGACTTCCAGACCTATAAAGCGGAGAACGGCGGGTTCATTCGAGAGCACTTCTTTGGACGCGATCCACGTACCAAGGAACTGGTAGCGAACTGGTCCGATGATGAAATCTGGTCACTTCAGCGCGGCGGACATGATTACCGCAAGATGTACGCCGCCTATGAGGCGGCAGCGGCACATACGGGTCAGCCCACCGTCATCCTTGCCAAGACCATCAAGGGCTGGACACTTGGCTCGCACTTTGAAGCGCGAAATGCAACCCATCAGATGAAGAAACTCACCCTCGACGATCTGAAGGAATTCCGGGACCGACTCCACATCCCGATCCCCGATTCCGCCCTCGATCCCTACCTGCCGCCGTACTTCAATCCCGGCCCGGATGATCCGGCAATTCAATACATGATGGAACGGCGCCGTGCGCTCGGTGGATTCCTCCCGTCACGCCGCCAAAACTCGCGTGCCCTCCCTTTGCCCGCGGAATCCCACTATGAGGTCATGAGACGCGGGTCAGGTAAACAGCCGGTGGCCACCACAATGGCGTTTGTTCGTCTGCTCAAAGACTTGATGCGCGATGAAGGTATTGGCCACCGCATCGTCCCGATCATTCCCGATGAAGCGCGCACATTTGGGATGGATTCCCTTTTCCCCACCGCAAAGATCTATTCGCCACATGGACAGCAGTACACGGCGGTAGATCGCGAGTTGATGCTCTCCTATAAGGAATCGGAAACTGGTCAGATCCTGCACGAAGGCATTAACGAGGCTGGGTCCGTTGCATCGTTTACAGCAGTGGGAAGTTCCTATTCCACGCACGATGAACCAATGATTCCGGTGTACATCTTTTATTCCATGTTTGGATTCCAGCGTACCGGCGATGCATTTTGGGCCGCCGGTGATCAGATGGTGCGCGGCTTTGTTCTCGGTGCAACCGCAGGGAGAACCACGCTCAACGGTGAGGGCTTGCAACATGAGGATGGTCATTCACTACTTCTTGCAAGCACTAATGCTGCGGTAGTTGCCTATGATCCAGCATTTGGCTACGAGCTCGGACACATCGTCCGCGATGGATTGCGCCGCATGTATGGCGAGGATTCCGAGAACATCTACTACTACCTCACCGTCTATAACGAGCCGTATCCACAGCCCGAAGAACCTGACGGCTTGGATGTACCGGCCCTCCTCAAGGGCATGTATCTGCTGTCGCCTGCACAAGGTCAGGGACTGCCTGCGAACATTCTCGCCAGCGGCGTTGGAGTGAACTGGGCCTTAGCCGCGCAACAGCGCCTCGCCGAAGAATGGGGCGTGTCCGCCAACGTTTGGTCAGTTACCTCCTGGAACGAACTCCGCCGCGATGGCTTGGAGGTTGATCGCTACAACCTGCTGCATCCTGGCGAGGCTCCGAGGACAGCATTCATCGCCGAACAACTAAGCGGCCACGATGGCCCGGTGATTGCAGTCTCGGACTGGATGCGCGCGGTGCAGGATCAAATTCGCGAGTGGGTGCCGCAGCCCTTCGTATCCCTTGGCACGGACGGCTGGGGACTGTCAGATACACGAGGTGCGTTGCGTCGCCACTTCTTGGTGGATGCCGAATCAATAACCGTGCAAACCCTCGCGGCGCTCGCCGAACAAGGTCTCGTGGACCGGGCACAAGTAGCGGAGGCCTTCGCCAAGTATGAGCTCGATAATCCGGCCGCAGCCGATGCGGGCAATACCGAGGGGTCCGGGTGAGCAAGAACGATCCACGCAGGTTCCTGCGCTATCTCGAGGCTGAACGTAATGCCTCGCTGCTGTATCGCGCCCTCGCCGAAGTTGCCCAAGGCGATCAACGTGCAGCTCTCCTGGAATTAGCAGACATCGAGGACGAGCACGCCACGCACTGGGTGGAGAAGCTCACTGAATATGGAGTAGACGTACCACCCGCTCCGAACCAGGTTGCTGCGGATGATCAAGAGCTCGTGCGGAAGGCTCAGCAACTCGGGCTTGCATCGGTGCTGGGCGTGCTCGAAGCCAATGAAGGCGCAGATGCCGGCATGTACGACGACGAGCCCGAAGCACTCGACTCCATGCCAGG
>JBJOIE010000188.1:0-18956 GCA_046047295.1 Actinomycetota bacterium
ACGGGGCGCTCTGTCACCCCCGTGGATGACGCCAGCTCCGAAGCAGTTGGCAGTGGCACTGCGCCGGCGTTGAGCACTGAGACTCCACACCAGGTGAGCCTCGAGGAGAGCTCGTTAGACATTGAGCCCGAACGTCCGCATTTGGTGAGCGTGCCGGATCTCCCTGCTCAGCCTGAAGCTAGCGGGCAATCCATTGTTGTTGCTTCTGACGAAAAAACAGATTCTGCTGCGCCTCAGGCAGCACCGACGAAGCCAAAGCGCCCTAAGCGAGGGCGCTCAAGTGTTCCAAAATGGGATGAAATTCTTTTCGGCACAACGCGCCCAGAGGACTAGGTAATCGCTGCTGGCGCTCTAGTCCACGGTGAAGGGCAGTGGCTGGCTCGACATGTGGGCTTGCCCGGCGCGCTTGGCCGTCAGGCGGGCCCGATAATGCCGCCGGCACAGGACTTCATACGAGACGGATTCGGCAGCACCAGAACTCACATCGCCGATCAGCACCTGATCACCCTCGACGGTCATCTCCCCATTGATCGTTCGTGCATTATGAATCGCTCTATTTCCGCACCAGCACAGCGCTTCGACCTGCAGGACCTGAACGCGATCAGCCAGTTCAACGAGCCGAGCTGACCCAGGAAAAAGCACGGTCCGAAAATCAGTCATGATTCCGAATGCATATACGTCAATAGCGAGTTCATCGACCACCCGGGCAAGTTGCTCCACTTGATCGGCTGAATAGAACTGTGCTTCGTCACAAATCAGGTAGTCCACGCGCTGGCCGGTGGAGAGGAGATCCACCACAAATCTCCGGAAATCGAGTTTAGGCGTTACTTCTGTTGCAGTCACCGCAAGACCTAGTCGGCTAGACAGAACGTTGACCCCGGCCCGATCAAGTTGGGTGAACACAACACCAGATCTTCCCCGTGAACGATGGTTGTGGTCAGTCTGTAGGGCGAGGGTGGACTTACCGCAATCCATGGTTCCCGCGTAAAAGAGCAACTCGGCCACCTGGTGACCTTACCGAGGACTCATCTTCATGTTCCCTTGACCATGATCAATGGAATTTCCGTTTCTGCATCGGACGTTGAGCCATGCTGGCCTAACAGGCTGGAGGTTTTGCGATCTACGCTTTCGGTGACTAGCGCGGCGTCACCTCGAGCAAAAACCATCAAGTCCCCTACTCGACCTGAATTCTCTTCACGAACTTCGCCCAGGAGCCCCACGTTCTCAACCTCGACCCTTGTAAGAACGTCAAAATTTTCCCCTAACTCGCTGACCCAAATGGCTTGTACCTCGAGGGGCTCATAGCCCTCGTGCAGGTAGACGTGACGAGCTCGAGGTTCCCCGCCGATGCACCTAACACCCCAGTGGAGCCGATTGACATGCTCCCAGGTGATGCGTGTGTGGCAATTGACCATTCCATGATCCGCGGTGATGAGCAGGACTGCATCAGGGTGCATATTCCTTCGAACCGTGTCGAGCTTGGAGTTCACTCGCGTCAATCCCGAGAGCCATTCATTACTCGCCACCCCGAACTCATGCCCCAGCCGGTCTAACTCTGGCCAATACACATAACTCAGGGTGCTGGAGCGCTGAAGGGACGTCCGACAGACTTGCTCCCACTCTTTCTCGGTATCGGCGGGCAGATAGGCGCCACCACGAAAGGCAGCCCGGGTAAGTCCACTCTGGGCATATTTCGCTGACGCAATCGTCTGGCAGGTCAGGCCATGTGCCTGCGCGGATTCAAATATTGTGCGATCTGGTTGCACTGCCAGCGGGTGCGGCGTACTCCCCCAATGCAGTGGACTAAGGATTTCATCTTCCTCGGGGAGCCAGAATGAAGCCCCGACGAGTCCATGTTGACCTGGCGATTCACCGGTGCCCAGCGAGGCCAGTGCCGCCGGAGTGGTACTGGGAATGACGCTCCTAGCCCTCAACCATGCACCTTCGCTCACGGCAGGGAGGAGTTCAGCATGCGCCTCAGCTTGGGCTGCCCCTAAGCCATCAATGAGCACTACGACTACCGCTGAAGGATCACCCAATCCGATGCGATCTGCATAACCCGGCACGCCAAGGGCTCCGGCCCCACTCGCCAGTATGGAAGAAATTGAAATCATCCGTGCAGGTTCACCGAGGTTGCCGAAGATAGCGCCTCAGCGAAGGCAAGCACCTGGGAAACCACTTCTGCGCCATCGGCAGCTGCAGACACGCGCATGGAGAAATCATCGTTGCTTGCGTTACCGGTGTACCCATGGTCGGCCTCACATGCTGGATCACCGCATGAAGCTGGCTCCAGCTCGATTCTGCTGACCGCACCCCAACCTATGGTCAGCACGAGTTCGTGGGCCGCTCCGCCAGATGTGTATTTCTGCGGATCGGCAACGACCCGCGTGAGAACAACAGAATCAACCTTGTTGAGACGCACTGCCTCCACGGCCGTGGTGGCATAGGACACATCCTCGGTGTTTACAGGTGGGTGGTCATCGGTGTGACCCACAATCAACCGCGTTGGCGTAAGCAGCAAAACTGTCACGTGTCTGCGAAGTTCATCGTGATCAAAGGTGGCCTCATGCTGAACCACGAATGACATGACAGATTCACTGCCCAAGGACGTCGAAAGTGCGTCCGCCACGATATCCGGGAAATACCCGCTTCGATCGATTGCGGCTCGCACATCCATGGGTAGGTCATACATCTGCCGACTCACTCCAATTCACCCAACGGGCCGATACGTAAACGAAGGACCCCATCCTCCCATGAGGAATGAATGGGTGATCCGAGACGCTCAAACGTGTGAAGCATCGCAGAGTTTCCAGCGAGGACTTCGGCCGTAAACACGTTAATCCCATTCTGAATCGCGTCTTGACGAAGCGCCTCAAGTAGCCACGAGCCAATTCCTCGCCTCTGGAATGCGTCAGTCACGATGATGGCTACCTCAGCCTCCTTAGCGTGGAATCGGTCATACCGTGCTACCCCAATGATGACGTTACCCAAGACGGCACACAGGGCTTGCCTTCGAACGTGGTCCACGTGGGTGAAGTGGTGTGCTTCGGTATCCGTGAGCACCGGCTTTGCCTGAAAGAAGCGCCGGCGAATGGATTCCGCTGAGAGCCCCTTATGAAAATCCTGAAGCGCCGCGGCATCATCATCTATCAGTTGGCGCATGCTTAGGCCAGGAATAGTCGGGTGCGGCACTGGCTCTAGCTGCTCATCTGCATTTCGAAAATCGTTCAACAAGACCTGCCCATGACCCCATTCTCTCGCAGGTTAACGCTCAAGCCCACTCGTGGCGTGAGGTGCTGGACCTGCCACCTGGCTAGTCTGCTGACATGGCTTTCGAGCATGGATTTTGTCTGAGTGAAGAGGTTTCCGAAGCAATCGCAACTGGAAAACCCGTGGTGGCTCTTGAATCGACGATTATCAGCCATGGACTACCGCGTCCGGAAAACCTTCGAGTTGCACGCTCACTGGAAACTCGCATTCGAGAGCACGGAGCCGTACCAGCCACGATTGCCATCCTTGATGGCGAGATCCGCGTCGGCCTAGACGACAACGCACTTGAGGAAGTTGCTCAGCGCGATGACATCCTTAAGACCAGCGTGCGTGATATGGCTCCCCTGCTTGCCCGCCGTGGAAGTGGCGCCACCACGGTTGCATCCACGGCACTCATCGCGCACCGGAGCGGCATCAGCGTGTTTGCAACCGGTGGCCTTGGTGGTGTCCACCGCTACGCCCGGGATAGCTGGGATGAGAGCGCTGATTTGACCACACTCGCTAATACCCCGATCACCGTTGTGTGTTCCGGGGTTAAGTCCATTCTTGATGTGCCCGCCACCTTAGAGCGCCTGGAGACACTGAGCGTCACGGTTGTTGCTTATCGCACCCCAAATTTCCCAGGGTTCTACCTCGCAGATTCTGGCCATCCGGTGGACTGGCAAGTGGAAGATCCTGCGGAAATAGCCGACATTATGCGAGCCCGCGCAGCATTGATTTCGACGTCCGCGTTGGTGGTGGGAAATCCGATTCCAGCAGGTGAGCAGCTTGATCCCGATGTACATGATTCGGTTCTTCGCGATGGCCTGGCTCAAGCAGATCAACGCGGAATCAGCGGCAAGGATGTCACTCCCTTTCTCTTGGATCACTTCCACCGTTCCACGGGCGGTGTAAGCCTGGGCGTAAATGCTCGGCTTGTTGAACGTAACGCCGAGCTGGCGGCACGAGTAGCGAGCGCATATGCACAACGCATCATTGTGTGAAGTTGTGGAATCTGTGAGCTCGCACATGATGGATAATCCACAGCCCACACAGTTGTGCATCATTGGTGATATCGCCATGGACGTGCGCGTGGGTATTCCGGGGGTATTCCCATCGGACGTGAACGTCAATGGAAATACCCTCGGAGTGGTGGAATTGATACCAGGAGGCGCTGCGGCCAACACTGCCCTCTGGGCGCACACTTCAGGCATTTCCGCACGGCTCATCGCAGCAATTGGAGAAGACCTACTCGGTCGGGCCTTGAGCGATCACCTTCAGATATTTGGTGTCCACGGATCCCTGGAGCTCGTATCTGGTGTCCCAAGCGGGAGCGTCGTGGTGATCACGGACTCATCGGGGGCTCGCACCATGTTTCCAAGTGCCGGAAGCAACGCATTTCTCAGTTCTTCCTGGGCCTCTGCAGCGTTATATGGCCACCACTTGCACGTGAATGGATACGGGCTCGCGAGAAGTTCCACGAGCCAGACCTACTTAGACGTGATTCGCGAGGCTCGGAGACGAGGCATGAGCGTTTCCTATGACGTCGCTTCCTTCGAGATCGTTCGTGACCATTGGGCAACGGTGGAGACGGCTGCGCGTCTTTCCGATGTGATGTTTCTTAATGATGACGAGTGGCAAGCCAGTCCACCTGCGGCGCTAGAAGAACTCATCCGGGGCAGGCTGGTGGTTCACATGATGGGTGAGCTTGGCTGCGAGGCCAGACAGGGTGCCGAGCGTTGGCGCGTTGGTGCTTCGCAGGTTGAGGTGATGGACACGGTGGGTGCTGGAGACGCGTTCACAGGTGGATTCCTTGCGGCCTTCCTGCTCCGAGGTGACGTTGCAGAAGCCCTTGAGCAGGCAAGTCTCACAGCAGGTGTATGCGTTGGTCGTGTCGGAGCCTGCCCACCTTTGCCAACCTTGGAAGGATAGGAGGCCGAAAGGAGGGTCATGGCACGGCGAAATCGCGAGACAGACGGACGCATCGTTGACGTTGATGTGGCAACCGAAATGCAAGGCTCATTCCTTGAATATGCCTACTCCGTTATCTATTCCCGTGCGCTACCCGATGCCCGAGACGGACTCAAGCCCGTCCAGCGCCGCATCCTTTTCCAAATGGCCAATATGGGGCTTCGTCCTGATCGTGGACACGTGAAGTCCGCGCGGGTGGTTGGCGAGGTGATGGGTCGGCTGCATCCGCACGGTGATTCAGCGATCTACGACGCACTGGTGCGCATGGCTCAGCCTTTTAGCCAACGCGTTCCCACGATCGATGGCCATGGCAACTTCGGTTCCCCGGATGACGGCCCAGCGGCCATGCGCTATACCGAAGCACGCCTTACGCCCGCGGCTCTGGATATGACTACGAGCTTGGATGAAGAGGTTGTCGATTTCATCCCCAATTACGACGGCAGGGAAAGTGAGCCCCTAGTCCTGCCTGCCGCATTCCCGCATCTGCTCGTCAATGGAGCTTCTGGAATCGCCGTAGGTATGGCAACCAACCTCGTTCCGCACAACCTCGCTGAAGTCATGGCGGGCGCCCGTCATCTACTGGCGCATCCGAAGGCCGGGCTTGAGGAGCTATTGCGGTTTATTCCCGGACCGGATTTTCCCGGTGGTGGTGTGGTGATTGGCCTTGAAGGCATTCGCGACGCTTACGCGTCAGGGAAGGGCACTTTCAAGGTCCGAGCGCGTACCAAGGTCGAGCAGGTCACGGCCCGCCGCAAGGGGATTGTGGTTACCGAACTCCCCCCTGGCGTTGGCCCTGAGCGAGTGATCGACCGTATCAAGGAGTCCGTGACCGGCAAGAAACTACAAGGCATTGCGGATGTTGTGGACCTCACCGATGGTGATTCGGGGCTTAATCTCGTGATCGAACTCAAGAGCGGCTTCAATCCAGAGGCCGTTCTCGAGCAGCTGTACAAGTACACGCCGATGGAAGACAGCACGTCAATCAATGCAGTAGCCCTGGTGGATGGTCAACCCAAAACACTGTCGCTCATCGACATGCTGAACGTATTCCTTGAACACCGCCTCGAGGTGACTCGCCGCCGAAGTGAGTATCGACGCGACCGGGCTCAGGATCGATTGCATCTCGTTGAAGGACTCCTCATCGCAATCATTGACATCGATGAAGTCATCCAGGTCATTAGATCGAGTGATGACTCAGCACAGGCCCGCGCTCGATTGATTGAAGTATTCGACCTGACCGATATGCAAGCCACTTACATCTTGGATATGCCACTTCGAAGGCTTACCAAGTTTTCTCGCATTGAACTTGAATCGGAAGCAGATGACCTTCGCAACGTAATCGCTGTACTGGATGAAGTCCTCTCCAGCGATAAGAGCCTTCGCGCCATGGTGGATCGCGAACTCATGGAAGTTACGGAACGCCTGGCGTCACCGCGCCGTACTCACCTACTCACCGCCTCAACCCCACTTGCTGCCAGTGCTCCGATGGAAATTGCCGACGAAGCGTGCATCGTCCTTCTCTCGAATACAGGACTACTTGCCCGTACCCCTGCCATCCGGACATCATCAGCTGGGTCCGTAACCGACACACAGCGTGGTGTCCACGATGTAGTCGTGGCTCACTGTCCGAGTAGTACCCGCAGCCACTTTGGGGTCGTGCTTTCGGATGGCACCGTGTTGAGGATCTCAGCCGTGGATCTGCCCGGAATTCCTGAGTCCATGGGGATGCCATCGTTGGCGGCAGGCGCCCCTCTGGGCGCGATTGTGGAGATTCCTAGTGGAGTTTCGGCGGTGGGTCTCATTCCCATCCATGAGGCCATCTCCGCCCTGGTCGTTACCCGCAACGGAATCGTGAAGCGAATTGCGTCGGACATTCCAGGTGCGAGAGCAAATTTCGATCTGATTGCGCTTGAAAACGGTGATGAAGTGGTATCTGCGCAGTGGCTATCAGAACAGGCCGCTGAGACGAGTGAGATCTGCCTCGTGTCCTCCCAAGGGCAACTATTGCGCTTTCCCGCCAGCGGTGTTCGGCCACAGGGCCGGTCGGCTGCAGGCGTTGCAGGCATGAAGTTGTCCTCCGGTGATCACATAATTTTTGGCGGTGCAGTACATCCAGAAAACGCCCACGTCGTGACCGTGGCTGGATCCTCCGCGGCGCTCCCAGGGGTGCAATCCGAGAGTGTCAAGGTGACGGCACTCGCTATCTATCCCATGAAGGGCAGGAACACCCAGGGGGTGAAGTGTCACAAATTCCGCAAGGGGGAAGACGCACTTACCTACGCGTGGGTGGGACCCGGTTTGCCGCGGGCTGCCAGTGCAGCCGGTGCGCCCGTAGACCTTCCCGCGCCAGATGTGCGTCGCGACGGCACCGGTACGGCGACCACGATCACCATCAACGCATGTGGCCCTCAATAGGTACATGACGCACAACCATCCTGACTTCCTGGCGTGTAGTGAGCTTGCCTTTCAGCAGGCACTTCCAGGCACGGCACCAACCGCAGCCGCGTGGGTGATTTTCGAATACAGCGGTGCCTGGAGCCGAGAGGCCTTAAGCCCGGAGACCTTTGGATCTGACCCCATGGGTCCTGAGTTGCTGCAGGCAGCGGCGCTACTTGAATCGCTCGGCGCGAAGGTGCTACTCGCGCGAGAGTCTGGTGCCACCCATGCTCCGCTCACTCGTAACTCGCGCGCCTGGGTCGCGGGAGCACCCGACTTCGCTACAGGCATCAGCACCATTGGCGACGTGCTTGACGCACTAGGCGAGGCGGCAGGCGGCACGCTGACTGAGATCCTGAAGCACTGCGCGGCTTCACAATCACATGATCCGCACCTATTCGTCTGCTGTCACGGGAAGCGCGATCAGTGCTGTGCCGTCAAGGGGCGTGCCCTCGTTGGGCAATTGCATGTCATGCACACGCGCATCTGGGAATGTTCACACCTAGGTGGGCACCGTTTCTCCCCCACTGCGCTGCTCCTTCCGCATGGTGCCGTGTTCGGGCGCCTCACCACTGAGTCAATGAATTCCATCCTGGCGGGAACGTCCTATGGACTCGAGGAACTTCGAGGTCTGTCAGCATTGAGAGCCGTCGAGCAAGTGATGGACGTGGCCGCGAAGGAGTTGTGGTGCCTACCTTGGTTTGCACCCTTGAGTTTCCATCAGGTGGGTGCGAGTGACGATCACGATACATTCGATGTGACAGGGCCAGATGGACGCCATGCGCGCATTACTGTTCGTCCGAGCAATGAGAGCTTGCCAGTGTCATGCGGAAAACCGTCTGCTCCCACAATGGTGTGGAAAGTTGTCGACGTTAGTGAGGACTAGTCATGGCCGTTGAATCCACGGAAACTCAGATCGCAACTCGACCCGATGGTCATGTCACAGATCTAGAGGGAATTGATCATCAGCTCAAAGATCTTGTTGCTGAACGAGCATGTGTGATCGCGTTCGTGTGCAACCACTGCCCGTACGTGCGCTGGATAGAGAGCGAACTGGGCAACATCGCTCGCGCGTTCCCGGAGGTGGCTGTCATTGCCATCACCAGTAATGACGTGGACACCTATCCCGATGACGATGTTCCAGGAATGCGTGAGCAGATAGCCAGAGCGGGCTGGTCATTCCCCTATGTGATTGACCGAGATCAGAGCGTGGCGAGATCATTCGGCGCGGTATGCACACCAGACTTCTTCGTCTTCAGCGCGGACGGCGCACTTGTGTACCGGGGAGCGATGGATGATTCCAGGCCCTCCCAAGAGGCGCCGGTGAACGGCTCCTACCTGCGTGCCGCACTATCAGGCTCTCCCGAGAAAGGCCGACCGTCACTTGGCTGTGGAATCAAGTGGTTGAACTGATCGCCAAAGCGAGAAGTTCCTCCCGATCCGTAAGGGTGCACCTGTCCCGCCCTTGCTGCTGACCAAGCGCAACTTCGGCAGCATCTATCGCACGCCACCCGGCATCGGTCACGATCGGTCCCACCAACTGGCCATGAAGTTCGGCCACAGAGAGTTCGGGATCGGGAAGGGAATCCAAGTCCTCGATGAGCGAAGCTACTGTTGCTACCGCATCCTTCTTATTTGTCCCGATGATTCCCGTTGGGCCGCGCTTGATCCAGCCCACCGTGTAGTGCCCTGTGAGTGGCGCTCCATCCTGAACCAAGCGCCCAGCCTCCTGGTTCAAGACTCCCCTTCCATTGTCAAACGGCAGGTCACCAACACGATGCCCTCGATATCCCACACTTCGTACCACGGCCTGAACGGGAAGGTCAATTACCTCACCCGTCTCAACGTAATCCCCAGAGTCCGTTTCCCGCATGCGCGAGATCGTCAGGCTTTCAATTTCTGAGCCGCCATTGATTGATTCTGGACGGACACAAAAGTGGAAATGAACACACTTTGGAGCAGAACGTTGCCGGCCTACCCATTCCCGGAGAGCCTCAACATTGCGCGCCGCGACCTTACTCTCGGCCAGTTGGGCCGTGCTGTTTGGGCCCAAGGAAAGGTCTTCGGCACTCACGGCCACATCCACACCATCAAGTTCGCCAAATTCGCGAAGTTCCTTAGTGGTGAAGGCTGCAAATGCCGCGGATCGCCGACCAAGTACGTGCACATCTCGAACGGATGAAGCACGCAACACGTCAAGTACCTCAGCAGGCATATCCGTAGCGGACAACGCATCGGGAGACTTCACCAAGATGCGTGCAACATCGAGCGCTACATTGCCCACCCCGATGACAGCAACTTCTGAAGCGCTGGTGATCAATCGGCCTATGTTGGGATCGGCATCTGGGTGGCCCGTGTACCAAGCCACGAACGCTGTCGCAGCTACGCTGCCCGCCATCCCCTCCCCCGGAATTCCCAAGGCCCTGTCTCCGGAGGCGCCATAGGCCCAAATAACAGCGTGATAGGCACGTCCGAGGTTCTCGACCGTGACATCCGATCCAACATCGACATTTCCAAAGAAGCGCACTGTCGGCAAATCGAGAATGCTCGCGAGCGTATTGCGCACAGAACGAATTGATTCATGATCGGGTGCTACTCCGTAACGCACCAAGCCGAAGGGAAAGGGCAATCTGTCATAGACGTCGACATCAACTCGTTCTGTCTTGCTCAATGCTTCGGCTGCATAGAGACCCGAAGGCCCTGAGCCCACGATCGCCACTCGGTATCGGACACTCATTACGCCTCCACAGGCTGCAGTTCCCCGGTGTCCACGTGATAGAGCGCTCCGCCGGCAATCAAAGTTTCTGGCAGAAGGGGAAAGGATCTAATACGCATGAGGTCTACTTCCAGGGCCCCCACTTGATCCGTGGTGGTACGAATTTCAATCCCACGAGTATCCAGGCCCGTAGCCTCAAGGATCTGTTCATGGACCTGCCACTCATCCCCGGATGCCATCCGGCAATCGGTGTGCGGCATGACCAGGACCCGAGAGACATTCAGCAGAGCACTCGCGAGAACCAGGGTGCGCAAGACGTCTTCGGTGACTCGGGCTCCGGCGTTTCGCACAATTTTCGCGTCGCCAGGTTTCAGGCCTAGCACCCCGAGTGGATCAATGCGGGAATCGATGCAGGTGATAACCGCCAATCCGCGCGCAGCGCGCCCCGTGAGGGCATTAGGAGTGCGATTACGAACGAACTCGTGATTTCCATCGACAACATCGGAGAACGCATCCGCGGGGAAGTTCATGTCTGCACTCTATGCGTCAATCTGGCTTCGTTCGAGTTCACGAGCACCATCAACGATGAAATCTTTCCTCGGGCCCACATCATTACCCATCAGTAACTCGAATACGGACTCCGCAGCCTGAGCATCTTTCATGGTCACCCTGCGCAAGGTGCGATGAGCCGGATCCATGGTGGTCTCGCGCAATTGATGTGCGTCCATCTCTCCCAGACCCTTGTATCGCTGGATTGGCTCCTTGATCCGGCGCTTCTTGATTTCCGCCTCCTTGACCATCGCGCGCATCTCAGCTTCGGAATAGGCGTAAGTGACTGATTGTGTTCCCGCGCGCGACCCCGAGTACTCGACTCGATAAAGGGGCGGGACCGCAGCGTAAACACGCCCAGCGTCGAGTAACGGACGCATGTACCGGTGAATCAGCGTAAGAAGCAAACAGCGGATGTGGGCACCATCCACGTCTGCATCCGACATCAGGATTATTTTCCCGTAACGCGCGCTATCAAGTTCGAATGATCGACCTGAACCAGCGCCGATCACCTGGATGATCGCCCCGGTTTCAGCGTTCTTGAGCATGTCGGACAGAGACGCCTTTTGGACATTGAGGATCTTGCCGCGGATAGGCAACAAGGCCTGAAATTCAGAATTCCGAGCAGTCTTCGCCGTGCCGAGCGCACTATCACCTTCCACGATGAAGAGCTCGGACCTCTCCACTTCATCGGTTCGGCAATCCACGAGCTTGGCGGGAAGCGCTGAACTCTCCAACGCCGTCTTGCGTCTTTGCGTATCTCGGTGTGCACGGGCCGAGACTCGCGCGCGCATGGCATTAGCAACCTTTTCGAGCACAGTGCGTGTGGCTAACTTGTCCCCACGGGGTGGCTTAACGAACCACTGTCCGAGTTCCCGCTCGACAACATGGCCCACGATTCGGCTGATAGCAGGCGTGCCGAGTACCTCTTTGGTCTGCCCCTCGAACTGCGGCTCCGGGAAGCGCACGGACACGACTGCGGTGAGCCCCTCCAAGGCATCATCCTTGGATATCGCGTCTTCGGACGCACGTAAGATTTTTGCCGACTTCAACTGTGCGTTGATGGTCTTGGTTAGTGCACGCTCGAATCCAGCCACGTGCGTGCCACCGCTTGGTGTGGCGATGATGTTGACGAATGAACGCAGCATTGTTTCGTAGCCGTCAGACCACTGCAAGGCTATATCGACACTTACTTCACGCTCAATATCGCTGCTCACCATGTGTCCCTTACCATCGAGCACGGGGACCGTTTCGGTGAATTTGCCATGACCTTCGATCCGAACTACGGGGCTCGCTTTCTCACCAAGTCCGAGGTATTCAACGTACTCGGCTACGCCACCCTTGTGCTGAAGCGTTTCTTCCCACAGGTCTGCGGGATCGCGTTCATCCCGCAAGTGAATCGTGAGCCCCGGGACTAGGAAACTTGTCTGCATCGCGCGATCAAGGAGCGCGCTGCGACTGTATTCAGCACCCTTAAGGAATACCTGAGGGTCCGCCCACCAAGTGATTCGCGTGCCCGTGCGAGTCCTTGGCACTTTTCCAGCCACTTGGAGCCCGGACTTGCGACTGAAATCGGCCTGGGCACCGTCGCCGTCAAAATTTCCCGGCACCCCGCGCCGGAAACTCATGGCGTGTGTCTTGCCTCCTCGATCCACTTCGACATCGAGGCGCTGAGATAACGCATTCACTACCGAAGCGCCAACTCCGTGGAGCCCACCGGAGGCCGTGTAGGACCCTCCGCCGAATTTGCCACCCGCATGCAATTTCGTGAGTACGACTTCAACCCCAGTCAGCTTCGTCTTGGGCTCAACATCGACCGGGATTCCTCGACCGTTATCGGCCACCGTTACCGAGCCATCTGCAGCTAAAGTGACGTCAATTCGGGTGCAGTGGCCTGCAAGTGCTTCGTCGACGCAGTTGTCAAAAATCTCCCAAAGGCAGTGCATTAACCCCTTGGTGTCGTTCGATCCGATGTACATGCCCGGACGCTTGCGCACTGCATCGAGCCCCTCAAGTACAGCGAGGTCCTTAGCGGAATAACCCTCCACTCCATTCGCGGAGGTTTTCGACGCTCGGTCCACGGACGAAATTTAGGTCAGGGAGATGCCGAACCCAGGCCCCCATGCCGCATGTGCATTTGTGAACAGGCATACGCCTTGGGCGAAATGCCACGGCGTGGCGCGTACGCCGACTCGATTCCATGGAACACTGTTAGACACAGGATTCAAACAACGGCGAAAGGTGAGCGGGTGAGCACGACTTTGACGCAGCCGGCACTCACGGCGGCAGATCGATGTGATCGCTGTGGAGCTCAGGCTTATGTTCGCGCAATCCTGCCTGGCGGCGGTGAACTGCACTTCTGCGGGCACCACTGGCAGGAGCACGAAGGTGCTCTTCGGGACAAGGCAGTTGAGGTTGTTGACGAACTGCATCGCCTCGAATCAAGCCCTGCTTAATTCGATTCCCTAGTCCAGGTAATCACGCAAGACTTGCGACCGTGATGGGTGGCGCAACTTAGACATCGTCTTCGATTCAATCTGACGAATGCGTTCCCGGGTAACCCCGTAGACCTTGCCAATTTCGTCAAGGGTTTTGGGCTGACCGTCGGTGAGCCCAAAACGCATGCGCACCACTCCGGCCTCACGGTCCGAGAGAGTGTCCAGAACTGATTCAAGTTGTTCCTGCAACAAGGTAAATGAGACTGCATCGCTGGGGACGATTGCCTCAGAATCCTCAATGAGGTCACCGAACTCGCTATCGCCCTCTTCACCCAAGGGGGTGTGGAGTGAGATTGGTTCACGCCCGTATTTCTGGACCTCGACCACCTTCTCGGGTGTCATGTCCAGTTCCCGAGCCAGCTCTTCTGGAGTGGGTTCGCGACCGAGATCCTGGAGCATCTGTCGCTGAACCCTGGCCAATTTGTTGATGACCTCAACCATGTGAACCGGAATACGAATCGTTCGTGCCTGATCTGCCATGGCGCGCGTGATTGCTTGGCGGATCCACCAGGTTGCGTACGTTGAGAACTTGTAGCCCTTGGTGTAGTCGAACTTTTCAACGGCGCGGATTAGGCCCAGATTGCCCTCTTGGATGAGATCCAAAAAGAGCATGCCTCTGCCCGTGTAACGCTTTGCAAGTGAGACCACAAGGCGGAGGTTTGCCTCCAGCAGGTGGTTCTTTGCCCGCCGTCCATCGCGTGCGATCCATTCCAGGTCGAGGCGCGACTTCTTGTCCAACTTCTTGGTCTCGTTGAGAACTTCTTCGGCGAATAATCCCGCCTCAATACGCTTTGCAAGTTCCACCTCTTGCTCTGCGTTAAGCAGGGGCACCTTGCCGATTTGCTTGAGATAGTCCTTCACCGGATCAGCCGTAGCCCCCGCCACGGTCACCGTCTGAACGGGCTCATCCGTATCGTCAACATCAGAGATGACGAACTCCGCCGATTCTTCGGAGTTCTCCGGCTTGGCCTCTTCGTCAGATTCCTCATCGGTTGCGAGATTCGCCAGATCAACTTCAAGTTCGGCTTCGAGTTCGGCTTCGAGGTCGGCCGCCTTGTCGAGATCGACGTCCTCGCCGTCCTCAACGACCACTTCAAGATCTACTTCTTCGCCCATTTCCGCTTTTCCAGCGGCGGCTTTGGTGCTGGCAGACTTCGCGCTTGACCTCGTGCTAGACGCCTTCGTGGGGGTCTGAGAAACCTTCTTGGGTGCCGACTTCTTAGCAGCAGCCTGCTTCACCGCTACCTTCTTGGCGGGTGCCTTGGGTGCGGCCTTCTTCGCGGGTGCCTTGGGTGCGGCCTTCTTGGCGGTCACCTTTTTTGCTGGATTTTTCTTGGGAGCAGCCTTCTTCGTTGCAGTCTTCGCAGTCTTCTTTGCAACCTTGCTCGAAGCAGGCATCCGGGACAACCTCCGCACGTGGCCATGGAATAAGCCCGAGTCAAGCCAGTAGGCCTGCCGGGCTCGCCTAGTCTGCCCTACCCGCGGTTACTGCCCTGCGGCAGGGTCACCACGGCACGGGCCTGACCGATGCTCACCGGGATGCCCTGGAATTGCTCGATAGGCGCGAGCGGGAATGGCCCAAGGCCTTCCACGGTGTACTCCCCCGTCCATGTCGTGGTTAGGCCAACAGTTCGAGTACCCGGCGTCCGGTAGGTATGTGCAACCGCAGTCTGTGGATAGGCGCCTCCAGGATTTCCGGTCTGGTAACGGGCTCCGGATCCAAAGTCCCACGTCCAACGAGGCTGTGCTGTGACAGTGACGCTTACGCCTGCCAATTCATCGGTCCAGGACCGGGTTGCGCCATCCGTCCCGGAACTACAGCGCAGTGGAATCTGAGTGATGGGGCGATTAGTGGGTAGGCAGAAGGGTGTTCCGCGTGGCACCGCATGTTCCACCCGTTGGCGGACTTCAGCCTGAGCTTGCTTCAGCGGAACCACGTTGGTGTGCTCGACGCAAATCAGGCCGCGATCCAGCCATTCGCTGCCAGCCGGCCGGAACCATAGCCGGATGAGTTTGTTTTCAGCGGGGCACGCACCAACAATGGCGCGGCAATATGCATCACCTCGAGGATCTACGATGCATGGGGTAGTCACCTTCCACGCGCACCCCTCACAACGTGACAGTGTTGATCGATCACTCTCCGAGACACCGGGCGGCAGAATCACTGCTCCCGTACCCACATACAGGTCATTTTCAACGACCACATCAACATCCGCGGCCCTTGCCTCGTCTGTGCCAGCCAGCCCAATTGCGCTCAGGACGCACGTCACTAAACCAGCAACGAGCAGTGTTTTACGAGCCATTGAGTGAGGCTAAGCGGATTCACCCGCTTGGCCTTGCCACGCAGGATTTCTGTGGACAAGAGCTTGTGGACGGAACTAGTGAAGTAGACCCTGTTCACGATCATGCTCGTTGAGCCTGCGTAACGCATGGGCAATGAAATTCCCTACCTGCTCGCGCTCAACAAGGAAGCCGTCATGGCCATATGGTGAACGCAGCACGTGTAGCCGATCAGCGCCAGGAGCCAAGTCAACAATTTCCTGTTGGAGGCGAATCGGAAAAAGTCGATCGGAATCAATACCGACAACGGTCAGGGGCGCACGGACAGTGCCTAGCGTGGCGCTACGTCCACCGCGATCAGCACCAACGTCGAACAGGCTCATTGCCCGGGTGAGTGCAACGTAGGTATTGGCGTCGAACCTGCGTGCGAGTTTGTCAGCGTGGTGATCAAGGTAAGACTCGACGGCGAATCGTCCACCTTCTAGCGGTATCTCTTCGCCCTGAGCATCACGCCCGAATCTTAGGTCGAGTTCGCTTTCACTCCGGTAGGTGAGATGAGCGATGCGGCGAGCAATCCCCATCCCCACATGCGGACCTCGGCCATCGTCTGCGAAATAGTAATCGCCATTGCGGAAGGCGGGATCCGCCGAAATGGCTGCGATTTGTGCACTGTGTGTCCCGATTTGGTCTGCTGACACTGCCGCAGTGGATCCAAGGATGAGGCCGGAACGTACCCTGTCGGGATAGGCCACCATCCACTCAAGAACTCGCATTCCTCCTAGCGATGGGCCGAGCATGAATGCCCAGGACGGAATGCCCAGAGCGTCCGTCAACGCGAGTTCCACCCGAACCATGTCATTAACAGTGATGACAGGGAAGCGACTCCCCCATGGAGTCCCGTCCGGGGCGGCACTCGCCGGTCCGGTGGTGCCCTGACAGCCCCCTAGGACATTCGCGCACACCACGAACCACTTATCGGTGTCGATAGGCGCCCCGGGGCCTACGAGACCCTCCCACCAGCCAGCCGTCACATGGCCTTCACACGCTGACCCGACCACATGTGAATCACCCGTAAGTGCGTGTGCCACGTAGATCGCATTCGTGCGGTCAGTATTGAGTGTTCCCCAGGTTTCGTAGGCCACCGTGACACCAGGAAACGTGAAACCAGACTGGGTACGAAACTCACCTATGTTTAGAAATCTGCGATCACCATGAGGATCCCCCTCACGCCACGCTGCGGTGGCGGGAGGAGGACCCGCATAGTTGAGTGGACCAACAGGCATGAGGCCGCGCCTACTACTTGGAAGCAGCCACGAAGCCAGTTTCCAGGTCGGCGAGGATGTCATTGATGTTTTCAATCCCCACCGCTAACCGGATCAGGCCAGGAGTCACACCAGCGGAAAGCTGCTCCTCTGCGCTCAACTGAGAGTGCGTGGTGGAGGCAGGATGAATAACCAAACTGCGAACATCACCGATATTTGCCACATGGCTGTGCAGCTCCAGGGCCTCAACGAACTTGCGGCCAGCCTCCACACCGCCCTTGATTTCGAAACTAAGAACTCCACCTGTTCCAAGTGGTGCATACTTCTTCGCTCGCTCATGCCAGGGGCTACTGGGGAGCCCTGCATAGTTAACCGACTCAACCTCACTGCGACCTTCAAGCCACGTGGCTACGGCTAGCGCATTTTCTGCATGGCGCTGGACACGCAGTGAGAGCGTTTCAATCCCTTGGGCAATGAGAAAGGCGTTGAATGGTGAGACGGCAGCGCCGAGATCGCGAAGGAGTTGGACCCGTGCCTTGAGTATGAAGGCGAGGTTCACCCCAAAAACACCGTTCACGCCTAGGTCGCGCGCATACACCAAGCCGTGATAGCTGGGATCCGGCTGGTTGTAGTTGGGGAAACGATCGGGGTACTGCGCATAGTCAAAGGTGCCTCCATCGACTATGACGCCCGCAACAGCGGTGCCGTGACCGCCGAGGTACTTCGTCGCAGAATGCACCACCACATCTGCCCCCCATTCCAGAGGGCGCACCAGATACGGGGTAGCCACCGTGTTGTCGATGATGAGCGGCACCCCAACGTCGTGAGCAACCCTCGCTACACCTTCAATATCGAGGACATCATTCTTTGGATTCGAAATCGACTCACCAAAAAATGCCTTGGTGTTGGGCTGCACGGCCGCTCGCCATGCGTCCAGATCATCTGGATCGTCAACGAAGGTGACGTTGATTCCCAGTTTTGGAAGCGTGTAGTGGAACAGGTTGTACGTGCCGCCGTACAAACTAGGGCTGGACACAATGTGATCACCTGCCTCGGCAACATTGAGAATTGCCAGCGTCTCGGCTGCTTGACCACTGGAAACCAAGAGTGCACCTACACCACCCTCGAGCGCGGCGATCCGATCCTCCACAACCGCTTGGGTTGGGTTCATGATGCGGGTATAGATGTTGCCCAATTCCTTGAGCGCGAAGAGATTTGCGGCATGTGTTGTGTCATTAAACGTGTACGAGGTGGTTTGGTAGATGGGCAACGCGCGAGCGTTTGTTGCTCCATCTGGGCTTTGCCCGGCATGAATTTGCTTAGTATCGAAAGACCACTGGGTTGACATTTTCACTCCAAGATTTGTTTTGAATTAAGGGATGCTGGTGATTTAGCGAGAGTGCAGCGCACTCGTACGGGTTCTCAGTCAGACATACAACACATGCAAGACTCCACTCTCTGTGGGCCTTGCCTTGTGCAAGGCCGCGCTTGCCCATGTGGGCCTGGTCCCCACCGGAGCACCCCACCGCGGTTGGAGGGTTGCCGATCAGCTAGCCGGGGCTTAACGCTGATGCTCTTGACCGCTGCCAATACTACACAGACTGATGATCACGCTCAACTGGGATCACCCCACGTCTACATGTTTCGAAGCTGAGATCCGCCATGGATTCGCACCACACTCGTGGAGGCATGCCCGCAGTGATGGCAAGTCCTAGAAGATTCACGAGGCGATGCTGAGGGTCATCCTCAATGCCCCGCTCAACAGCAGTATTTGCACGCACACCATCACCATGGAGCCAGTGTGTAATGGCCAAGACCGCCGATGTATCAGCTCCATGGCCACGCACAACCTTAGGCAGCAATGCCCCCAGGGAATCTCTCACGTGGGCTCGAATTCGTACATCTTCGGTTACCCACCAGAGCAATCCATCACGCCGGCCCTGATCAGCCAAAGCGCGCAGGATCAATGGTCCATCCGTCACGCCACCAGCGTTC
>JBJOIE010000189.1:0-2551 GCA_046047295.1 Actinomycetota bacterium
TCATCACGCATCATGCGGCGCGCCTCCCGCATCGCTGCGATGCCCTCCTCCACTCCCATGGAGCGCACCTGGCATTCGGGGTCAATGAAGAGCACCCGATCAAAGACGTTGTTTAGCGCGCGTGGAGCATCCGTAGCCACCACAAAGGTGGTTCCCGATGCCTGGGCTGCTGCCACGTGCTCCCAACATTTGTCCTTGAATATCGGGTCACCCACTGCGATTACTTCATCGATGGCGAACGCGCGCGCGTTGGTGGCCATCGCGATCGACCACGCAAGTTTTTGGCGCACCAGCGCGGGCGCACCGCTGAGGTGCTTGTCCAGCCGCGCGGTGAGCCCAGCACGTTCGGCGATCGCATCAACCTTGGTCATCACTTCATCGGGGGTCATGCCGAAGAGGCCACCGAGAAGGTAAATGTTCTGCCGCACCGTAAAGGAGCGCCCCAAGGCCCGACCAATATCCACCATCGGAAGAAATGGCAGGCCCCGCCGCACGGTTCCCGAATCAGGAATCATGGTGCCACCGATGAGTCGGATTAAGGCCCGTCGATGCACCGGTCGGCCTCCTAGGACGAGCACGGATTCACCACGATCAACGCTGGCGTTGACCTCAACTAGGACAGGCAAGTCTTCCCTGCGCACTTCGCCAGCCAGTCTGCGCAACCGCTGCTTTCGTCCACCGCCTTGACGCCTCTTCGTTTGGGGAACCGAAAGCGAAACCTGCTGAAATGTCACCGCGGCAGCCAGATCAGGCTCAAGGGCGAATCTGTTCACCTCAGAGCTCCTTCAAATATCGCGGCTCAAGCGCGCGGAAAGTGAAGAGACCAATAACGAAGATGACGGCGATGGTGACGAGGGATATCGCCAGTTGGAGTGGTGAAATCACATCCCCTGGCCACCAAGCAGTGCGATACAAACCCAGGATGCCAACCATTGGATTGAGTGCGGCAATGGTCTGCACTGACTCGGGTATCCGACCAAGCGTGTAGAGGATGGGCGTGAAATAGAACATTGCACGCAAGACAATGCGGATGGTGCGCCCAAGATCGGGCATTAAGGCAACTGCCGGTGCCAGGATGAGCCCGAGCCCGTACATCGCGATGAACTGCACGAGGATCGCGACGGGGAATAGCACGATCCACGGCCCGGGCCATGCACCGGTGATCAACATCGCAAGCACAAGGATCGGCAGAGAGAATACGAACTCCACTGCCGAGGTGAGCATGACGCGCAGCACCCAAATATGCGACGGCAGCACGCTGGTGATGATTTCCGAACTATTGCGGGTCAGAGCCTTCGTGCTCGCTCGAATGCCGGAGGTGAACCACCACCACGGCAGCACACCCAAGATGATGAACATCAAATAGGGATTTAAACCAAGATCGCGCGCACCGAGTAAGACCGAGAATACGAACCACAGGACCATGGCCATTCCCAGAGGTTCAAGAAGCGACCACAGATAGCCAAGACGGAAGGTTGTGTACTGCTTCTGAAGATCGCGGCGCACGAGCACGCGCAGCACCTGCCGATGCTCCCAGATTGCTCGCACGGCGATTACGATAGGCCAGAGCTTAGGCACACAGCCTGAGCCACCACTAAGGCATCGAATCAACACGCATGGGAGCATCGTGAACTCACCCCTGCAGGCTGTCATCCTCGCGGCGGGTATGGGCACACGTCTTGGCCGCCCGTGGCCCAAACCACTCACTCCCCTGTCCGACGGCCGCACCATCATGGCGCAGCAAATTGAGAATCTTCAGTCAGTCTTTGACACCGATCTCCGAATTACCACTGTCGTTGGGTTCAAACTCGAATTGATCTTGGAAGCATTTCCAGATGTTTCCTATGTTTATAACGAGTCCTACGATCAAACGAATACGAACCGAAGCCTGCTCAAGGCGTTGCGGCTCTCCGCACCAGGTGGGGTGCTCTGGATGAACGGTGATGTGGTGTTCGATCCCCGAGTTCTCGTTGAGTGCTGGCCCCTTATTGATGCTGATCGCTCGTTCATTTGCGTCAACACTTCGGCCGTTGCAGAGGAAGAGGTCAAGTACACCGTTGACGGGAGTGGCAATGTGGCCGAACTCTCCAAGACGGTCCAAGGAGCCCTTGGCGAGGCCGTGGGAATCAATTACGTCAGTGGACGAGACAAGGAGCTTCTCATCCACTGGCTTGCGCAATGCGATGATGGCGATTACTTCGAGCGGGGAATCGAACTTGCCATCGAAAACGCGAATCTCGAAGTGCTGCCCTTAGACATCACAGAGTTTTTCGCCGTGGAAGTCGACTTTGAAGAGGATCTCGCCCGCGCTAATGCGCACCTGTAACGCACCGCGTAAACAGTGTCTCCCAATCATCGAGGACCGCATCTAGCGCGTATGCACGCATTGCTTCCCGCGCCAAAGTTCCTAGTCGCTCACGCTCCTGAGGCGCATCCATGAGCGTGCGTAGAGCGTCCGCAAAGCCAGCAACATCTCCCGCAGGAACTGTGATACCCCAGGGGTGTGGCGTTCCCGCACCCATGAGTTGACGCACCCCGGCTGAGCAATCCA
>JBJOIE010000190.1:0-4067 GCA_046047295.1 Actinomycetota bacterium
CTTCTTCTTGATCCTTGCGATGCGAGTCCGAGGCGCGGTCGTGGCTTCATCTTCCGTAGGTCCCGAGCACGTGGAGAGAACGGCCATGCGCCTGTTCCATGGGTCGATCACGTATCTTGCGTTGCTTTTCCTCTTGGTCGGTCTTGATCCCTTCGTTCCCTAATTCGGAACCGAAACCTGCACTCCGCGAGTGCGGAGAGCAGGTAATACGAAGAGCAACGCCAGCCAGGTGAGGACCGCGCCGAGCACATGTATCGCTACCAAGGTGGCTGGTAAGCCGGTGAAGAACTGTCCATAGCCAACAATCCCCTGGATGAGAGCGATGACCAAGACGATGATGGCTCGTTTGCGAAGGAGTCTGCCCTGACTGACGATGGACGCCGCGACGAGTACGCCAATGAGTAGTCCGATGAACAGCAACACGGCATCAGCATGGAGCCAAGCCACGGTTCGCGGATCGAAGGGGAAGCGTGCTTCGGTGTCTGCATCACCGCTGTGTGGACCACTACCTGTGACCAGAACGCCAAGGACCACTACCGCGAGACCCGCAGCAACCAAGGTGTAGGTCAGCCAGCGTACGGGATTCGGCACAAGCCACGTGATCGGCTGATCACCGGGTTCACCGGAGCGGACTACGAGAGCAACGCACGCTGCCATCAGCGCGATTGACACCAGGAAATGCGCCGCAACGGTCACAGGGTTGAGGCCGGTGAGAACGGTAATTCCTCCGAGGACTGCCTGGGCTGCCGTACCTACCAAGGGAACAAATGCGAGAACGAAGATCGAATTGCGGCGAGGTCCGCCAACTCGTGCGCGCTTTATCCGATCGGTGATGGCCGCGATGACCGCAAGAATCGCAAGGACCGCCAGCACGAAGGTGAGCAAACGGTTTCCGAACTCCACGTACTTATGCCATGACTCGGCCTGGTGCACTGTGGGCGTATAGGACCCTTCCACGCATTGTGGCCAGGTGGGACAGCCCAATCCTGAACCGGTGATGCGCACTACGGCACCGGTAACGATGATTCCCGATTGCGCAATGAGGTTTCCGATATAGATCCAGCGCACCCACTTCGGGACCGCCCAACTCGTTCCATGTGGCTGACGGTTGGTGACAGGCGCGCTACTCATATCAACACCTTAATAAGAGGGTTCGGCACTAGCGCCATCGGAAAGTGCGGATCGCAGTGAGAATTCCCACGATGGCCCAGATGGCAAGGGTGATGATGGCCAAGGATGGGATAACTGTCAGCGACAAAGCTCCTGAAAGAACTTCGGTGGCAGCGGCGAAAGGTAACCAACCAATGTGGCTGCCGTATGGCAAGGATGATGCGGGGATGAGTACACCGCCGAAAAGCATGGCCAGAACGAAGATTGCATTGGCCATCGCCAAGGTGGCTTCAGCACGAATAAGGCTCGCAAGGACGAGTGCCCAAGGCACATAAACCGTCAGAATCATGATGGTGACGGGAATGAGCCACAGGGAAGACAGCGTGGGTCGCCAGCCGATGATCACCGCTGCCGCAAGCACAATCGCAATTGCCGCGATGGACACGAAGATCGCCGCGATCAGTTTGCCAGTAATGAGTGCAGGCCGTCCCAGGGGCGTTGTTCCTAGGTAGGCCAGGGCACTGCTGCGGCGATCGAATCCTGTAGCAATCGCCATGGACGTGAAGCCGGTGGCCAGAAGTGATACCGAGAGAACCCCGCTCACCACCTGGGAAATGTCTCCATCCGCAAAACCAAAGGGTAAGTAGGTAAGTCCGACCAGTGCCGCCAGCGGAATGATCAGGATGAGTAGAAGTTGCTCACCGTTACTCAGTGTGTTTCGAATTTCCCAGCCGGCTTGGCGCAGGGTGCGCGAGATGAATGTTTGGGCTGGCACCTCGTCACCCTGCACTTTCTCGGGACGCGGCAAGCAATTGCTGGATCCGCACCTGCAGGGGGAGCGTTCCCACGCTAAAAGTTTCCATGGAGATGAAATTCGCACCGCACCACGTTGCCGTTGTGGCAACCACGGACGGGCTGGTGCCCGCGACAGTGATATGGCCCTCGGGGTCAGTCACAACCTCCACATCGGCAGGGAGGACCTGGATCAACGTGGAAATATCTAACCCCCGAGGGCCGATGAATCGGATGGCTTCTGAGCCTTCGACAAGGTTGGATACGGCGTCGTTGATCACCAGTCGGCCGTCGCGCATTCCAAGGACTGACTCAGCGAGTGCGGAAATATCCTCGTATATGTGGGTTGCGAAGAGGATCGTGCAGCCTTCATCTCGTTGCTGGGCAAGGACCTGATAAAACGCAGCGCGGGCCGCGGGATCTAGTCCGGCGGTGGGCTCGTCAAGAAGGAGTACCCGCGGTCGGCCGATGAGGGCTGCCGCGCAAGCCACCCTGCGCTGTTCACCACCGGACAGGCGGCGGATAACTTTGCCAGCGAGATTTCCCAACGCCAGCCACTCGAGGACCTCCCCAGTAGGTCGCGGATGTGCGTAGAAACCCGCAAGATAGTTGAGAAGCCGCTCGACGCTCACGCCCGTGGGTAAGCCGCCATCTTGAAGCATCACCCCGCGAATGGGGGCAACTGCAGCGTCCATAGGGGAGTAGCCCATGACGGTGGCGCTTCCGTGTGTGGGGGGCAGCAGACCGGCCAGCACCTCAAGGGTTGATGTTTTCCCAGCCCCATTTGCCCCCACAAGCGCTGCAGCGCCGCCTTGAGGGATTTCCCAACTGACGTCGGTGACCGCCGGATGTCCCGCGCGCACCACGCTTAAGTGATCTACGGTGAGACCGCCCTGGGCAGTGACGTTTCCCAGGGGCACCGATGGGCTCACGTGGCGAGTGTAGGCGCGCACCTACCCTCAAGTTGCGCCCGCTGGGAATTAAGCAACAATGGTGTTATGAAATTCCCGGGTGAGGCAGCTGAGCGCATTGCGCGCTGCTTGCTTTCCGCAGGTCCAGCCACGGTGGCCGAGCTCGGCGAGCGGCTGACCATGAGTCCGGCAGCGCTTCGTCGCCCCCTGCACGCCCTGCTCGATTCCGGCTTGGTGAGTGCCGAGGATCGGCGACCGTATGGGCCTGAACCCAAGAAGGGCCGTGGGCGCCCAAGTAAGGTTTTCGCACTCACTGAAGCCGGCCGTAAGGCCTGTGATGGAGGCGGTGGTGATGACCTTGCTATCGCCGCCCTGAGGTACCTCGCCGAGGTAGGCGGCCGCGATGCCATCATCAATTTTGCCAAGGAGCGGGCGCTGGCTCTCGTGGGAAGCGAACCAACCACCCCCGAGCAGGTTGCCGCGCGTCTCACGAGTGCCGGGTACGCGGCGTCCATTGAACACGGTGCGGTGGGTGGTGTGCAGCTGTGTCAGCACCATTGCCCGGCAGTGGATGCAGCCCGGGAGTTTCCAGAACTGTGTGAAGCTGAATCGATCGTCTTATCCGAGGTTCTGGGTCGATCGGTCACTCGCCTGGCCACGCTTCAACACGGTGATGCCGTATGCACGGCCGTCCTGGGCGCTCCCCATCGCATGCAGTCCGAAGGTCAACTCAATCAACTGTCACGTCCCGAGCAAGGAAGGGTCTCCGCATGACAACGGCCGCTCAAGAACAAGCAGAAACCATCGATGCTCTGAGTCGATACGACTACGGATGGAGCGATTCCGATACTGCAGGCGCGAGTGCTCGGCGCGGCCTTAATGAAGAGGTGGTGCGTGATATCTCAGCCAAGAAGAATGAGCCAGAGTGGATGCTGGACTTGCGCCTGAAAGGCTTGCGACTCTTCGATAAGAAGCCGATGCCTGCCTGGGGAAGCAATTTGTCGGGCATCGATTTTGACCGAATCAAGTACTTCGTTCGCTCGACGGAGAAGCAGGCCACCTCATGGGATGAACTTCCCGAAGACATTAAGAACACCTATGACCGGCTTGGTATTCCCGAGGCGGAGAAGCAAAGACTTGTTGCCGGTGTTGCGGCTCAATATGAGTCTGAGGTGGTCTATCACGCTATCCGCGAAGATCTCGAAGAGCAGGGCGTGATCTTCGTTGACACGGATACTGGCCTGAAGGAATACC
>JBJOIE010000191.1:0-5418 GCA_046047295.1 Actinomycetota bacterium
CGAAGGATCTCCACCACGGCCTCGTCGGCCGCGGTTGCGCCGACACTTGCATCCACCACGAAGGCCACTGCATCAGCCTCGGCAGCTGCTCGTTCTGCTTGAGCCGCAATGTGCGCCGCCATTCCGGTGACCTTCCGATCCCAACCACCGGTATCCATGATCTGAAAACGCCGACCATTCCATTCCGCGTCGTAGAGGACGCGATCGCGGGTAACACCGGGTACGTCTTCCACCACGGCCTCGCGCCTGCCGATGAGCCGATTCACCAGGGTGGATTTACCCACGTTCGGTCGACCAAGAACCGCGAGAACGGGAACCCCTGGCCGTGACCCGCTGCGATCGCGCAACTCAGCAAGATCCGCATCGAGATCACCGAATTCGGCCCGGGCGGCAGCAAGGGCGCGATCTAGATCGGCATCCGATCCCTCATCGCCAAACTCTTCTTCATCAACCTCGAAGTATTGAACATCGTCGGGAACCTCTACCCAGTCACCATCCTCAGATGGTGTGTGGTCGCCTGCTTCATTCACGTGTTAGCCACGACCCTTCTTGATGCCCGCATGTGATGATCCGAGATGTGTTGCCTTGCCCACTCACCTGCAGCAGCACAGGCGTCACGCGACGCCGCGCTCGCCTCCTGCAAGTGTTCAGGTAGAGCGACCGCCTCGCCAAGGATCACGACCCTACTGCGTCCTTTCGTCATGGCGACTGGCACGAGTGGAGCACGTGACGCCAAGAGTAGGAATCCAGAAGCTGGCATGGGACCGCAAATCCCCACGGCCTCACCGCGGAGAAGCACTTCCACCGCCTCAAATTGAGCATCGATGGCGCATTCACTCTCAAAGGGAATGTCTTCCACCAATTGAGATATCAGTGGTGGCGTAGCCACCGTGTCTTGCGGGTTGAGGAAGGGTCGGATCAGTCTGACCGGCCGCGGCAACGTGGTTTTCACGATCCACTCGGCAGCGGGACCTGCCTGATCAGTCACGATGAGGCAAGCGCCTGCTGCGGGAAGGTGGTGGGCGCCCCGAACCTCCACACGGGCGGTTGCAGACGTGATGGGACCAAGAAAGTTACGAATGGTTGCGGAAACGCTGAACTCCGGCACCCGACGCAACTCTCTATGCGCGCTCGGCCGAAATTGAAATGATCGCGTCCACCACTTCATCGAAGGTCATGTTGCTGGTGTCGAGAACAACAGCATCGTCAGCGGGCGTGAGCGGAGAGACGGCTCGGGTGGAATCTTTAGCGTCACGCTCGCGCAGCGCGGCTTCGGTGCTGTGCACATCCGCCGCACGCTGATGTTCTTGTTGTTCCTGGTGGGCGCGCCGTTGCGCTCGCACCTCGGGGCTCGCCGTCAGAAAGACTTTGGTGGGTGCGTCAGGCAGCACCACCGTGCCGATGTCTCGGCCCTCCACCACGATCCCTGGGAAAGCCTCAGCCACGTACGCGCGCTGTCGATCCACCATGAGCGCGCGAATCTCTGGCACGGCGCTGACGGCGCTAACGGCAGCGCTCACCCGCGGGCCGCGAATCGCATCGGCAACATTGACCCCGTCCACGATGATTGAAGGATGGGCAGGATCCGTACCGCTAATGATTTGTGCCGCGCCCACACACTGAGTCATCGCACCTGGATCTTCAATGGAAGCGCCATTCTGAAGCACGGCCCACGTGGCAGCGCGATACATGGCACCGGTGTCGAGATAAGACAAGCCCAATCGGGTCGCAACAGCACGGCTCACACTTGACTTACCCGAGCCTGCTGGCCCATCAATCGCTATGACGGTCATAGTGACTCCCAAGATCTAGGCACGAACATCGAAGCCTCTGCTGGTTAGTCCTTCTCGGAGTGCGGCACTTGCAGCCGGGTGCACGTACAGTTCCACAACTCCACTCGGCCTACCCAGTACGTGTTCGATGGCGACATCTTCCAGATTTATTCCGAGTTCCCCTGCTGCCACGAAGAGTTGCGCCAAGGAGCCGGGTTGATCCGAAACCATGACGGGGACGAGCGCATAGGGACTTTCCGCTGCGCCATGTTTACCCGGTATCCGTGCCTTTCCCTCTGCACCCGTACGCAGCAGCTCCTCAACCCCGGCAACGGCGCTGGCTGAGGATGGATCTGCCGCCAGGGCCTTCAGAGTTCCTTCGAGATCTCGGAGTTGGTTCATGAGTGCCGACAGCGCATCGCGAATGGGTACTGAATTTCCAGCAACAATGTCCGACCACATTTGGGAATTTGACCCGGCGATGCGTGTCATATCACGTAATCCAGTTCCCGTAAGGCGCACGTGGGACTCATCGGCCGAAGTGAGTTGGGCAGCGAGTGCACTTGAGATCAGTTGGGGAACATGCGAGATCAGGGCGACCGCACGGTCATGCTCCTCGGGTGACATTTCAACTGCATAAGCACCGCATGTGGTGACAAGACGGTGCACGCGCAACAGATCGTCCTCGGAATTACCCGGCAGCGGAGTGATCACCCACAACTTGTCATCGAGAAGATCAGCACGTGCCCCGTTCGGGCCGCTACTCTCGCGACCGGCCATCGGATGACCACCCACGATGCGCGCAAGCTCACCATTGCCCACGTTTGCGTCTTCCAGGACGACGCTCTTCACGGATGCCACATCCGTGACGGTGGCGAGCGGAAACCGAATGGTGGCCTCGGCCATCACCGCGCCCGACGCTCGCGGGGGCACCGCAACAACCACTAGCTCCGGTTGATCTGCAGCCGTCCAGGTGCGCCCCGCCCCCATGCCAATGGCCTCGTTCAGGTTCTCTACTGAACAGTCCTCCAGGGTGACGTCAACTCCGGCACGTCGCAGAGCCAGGGCTACGGACGTTCCGATAAGCCCAGCACCAATCACGTGGACTGGGCCGGTCAGCGGCGAGTTCATTGCGCGATGTCCTGGCGCAGCACTTCGGCTCCGCGCAGATAAACATGCTTGATGTCCGCACGGGCCATGTCCGTATCTACGTGCACCATCACCCGCACCACCCGCTGGAGGGCGCCCGTGACATCTATCTCCTGTGCGCACATCAGGGGAATATCTCCCCAACCCAGAGTGCGCGCGGCGGCAGCGGGAAATGCTGAATGCAAGTCTGGGGTGCTGCTCAAAATAACACTGATGATTTGATCCGTGGTGAATCCATTTCGGCTCAAAATTTCGGTGAGCAACTCCCCAACGGCCTCCGACATGAGGGCCGCATCGTCACGCTCCAGACAGGTTGCACCCCTCACCGCACGCATGCAGGCAAGCCTATTGGTGCACCGGCTAAAGACCCACCGCGGTGTAAAGCTCACGAAGTTGCTCTGGTCGTAATTCGCGGAGCACACCCGGCTTTTGGCCGGCGAGGGCAATGGGCCCGATTCGAGTGCGAACGAGATCGACCACCGGAAAGCCGACCGCGTCCAGCATGCGTCGGACGATGCGATTGCGCCCTTCGTGCAGGATCAACTCCACCTGGGTTCTCGATGCCGCCCTATGCGTAACTCGGATGGAATCACATACGGCTGGCCCATCCTCAAGGTCAATGCCAGTTCGTAGCTGACGCTCGGCAGTTTTCGTGAAAGCACCCATCACCGTGGCGATGTAGGTCTTGGCTACCCCATGTTTTGGATGTGCGAGGCGTTGAGCGAGATCTCCGTCATTTGTCAGCAGCAGCAACCCTTCGGTATCGGCGTCCAGCCTGCCTACGTGAAACACCCGCGTGCCTTTGTCAGCCACGTAGTCGCCAACGCACGGGCGTCCGCGATCATCGGTCATTGTGCTGAGCACTCCCCGCGGCTTATTGAATGCGTACACAACCAGATCGGGAAGGGTGGGTACTCTCTCACCATCTACCCGAATGACATCGGTCTCAGGGTGAACGCGCGTGCCGAGTTCGGACACGATGCGTCCATTTACTTCAACCCTTGCCTCGGCGATGAGTTCTTCACATGCTCGACGCGAGCCAAGCCCCGCCGCGGCGAGCACCTTTTGCAGACGAATGCCTTCAGTCACCACTGGCTACAGAGTCAAGAACGTCCTCGAGGTCAGCGAGATCGGGTAAGTGCTCCGCGATCGGCGGGAGTTCTTCAAGCGACGCGATGCCAAGCCGCTCGAGGAAATAGGAGGTGGTGGTGTAGAGAATCGCGTGAGATTCGTCCTCATGCCCGGCTTCTTCGATTAACCCGCGGCTAAGCAAGGTCTTAATCACGCCATCTACGTTGACACCCCGGATCGCACTCACTCGCCCACGCGAAACCGGCTGGCGATATGCGATGACGGCCAAGGTTTCCAGCGCAGCTTGTGTAAGGCGCGCTTGCTGCCCATCGACCACCCAACGCTCAATAAGAGGTGAGCACTCAGCCCGCGTGTAGAAGCGCCAGCCGCCGGCGATTTCGCGGAGATCGAACCCACGCATGTCTTCGGTGTATTGGTTTGCCAAGGCGATGAGTGTGGACTCCACTTCCGGCACCGGACTCCTGGTTGCTTGTGCAAGGCCGACTACGGTCATGGGCTCGTCCGCAAGGAGCAGAAGTGCCTCGAGGGCAGCACTCAAGCTTGGGGCGCCAATACCTTCGAGTTCCTCGAATTCCGTGACCAACTCTTCGTCAACTGTTTCTGCCGATTCGTTCACTTCAGTCTGCTCAGACATTGTCTTTGCTCTCATCCTCCACCGCCGAATCCGCGGCTGGCTCCTGTGCACCTACTTGATCAACTTCGCGCTCAACATCAAACTCATCCGTGACCTCTACAGCGCCATCATCCGTCCCGATCCAGCGAATGGTGAGGTCACCCAGCGGGGAAATTTGTTCGA
Source organism: Actinomycetota bacterium (assembly GCA_046047295.1). Lineage (GTDB taxonomy): Bacteria > Actinomycetota > Actinomycetes > S36-B12 > S36-B12 > VGCC01. The sequence continues at coordinate 4,810 of JBJOIE010000191.1, forward strand.
AGAGCACCACTTGTTCTCGGTAAAGCTCAAGGAGGGCAAGAAATCGCCCCACAACCAGCAGCGTGCTGTCTGCATCGGCAATGAGAGCGCGGAATGTGGATGTGCGGTGCCGACGCAGGCGCTGCACGATGATCGCGGCCTGCTCCCGCACACTGACACGTTGTACGTGCACGTGCGAAATCGATACTTCATCCTTCGACTTCGGGGCAAGCGCCTTGGCTGCCAATGCAGCAAATTGATCGGGTCCCAACCCGATGAGTACCTCGGGCAGGAGCGAAGCAAATTGCGGCTCCATACCCACGGTGCGTGGAATGCGCTTGGCTGCATGGGCCATGCCATCGGCAAGGAGTGCAGCAACCTCTTTGAATGCCCGGTACTGCAGGATGCGAGCAAAGAGCAGATCGCGGGCTTCGAGGAGAGCAAGATCCTCTTCGTCTTCCACTTCACCTGAGGGCAGCAGTCGCGCCGCCTTGAGATCCAGCAGGGTTGCAGCAACCACAAGGAAGCTGCTCGCTTCATTGAGATCCCACTCGGAACCCTTATCGCGAATGTAGGAGATGAACTCGTCTGTGACCTGGTGTAACGCGAGCTCGGTGACTTCGAGTTTGT
>JBJOIE010000192.1:0-3590 GCA_046047295.1 Actinomycetota bacterium
GGGATCACGAATCAACGCGAGACCGTCTGCCTCTGGGATGCCGAGACCCTTGGCTCACCGCGCCGAGCCATCGTGTGGCAGGACAGGCGAACGGCCGCAATGTGTGATCTCTGGCGCTCTGAAGGTCGAGAGCAGATGATCACCGATCGCACCGGCCTACGCCTAGACCCGTATTTCAGCGCATCGAAGCTGCGTTGGATTGCAGATAACGAGCCCCATGTGTGGCATCACGTCATCAGCGGTCGGGTGAATATCGGCACCATCGATTCCTATCTCATCGCGCGGCTCACTCGCGGGCTGCTGCACGTCACTGACCACACGAATGCCAGTCGAACCCTGCTTTACGACATCAGCACCGGCGACTGGTCCCCCGAGCTCTGCGAGTTCTTCGGCGTACCGATCGAGGCACTCCCCGAAATCGTCCCGTCCTACGGTGTGGTGGGACATACGGATCCAGCTACTTTCCTTGGCCTCTCTATTCCCATCGCTGGTATTGCCGGTGATCAGCAAGCCGCACTCGCCGGTCATGCCGGCTTCTCCCTCGGCGCTACCAAGTGCACATACGGCACCGGCTCATTCCTGCTCGTAAACACGGGTGATTCACCCGCAAAAAGCACACATGGATTGCTGGCAACTGTTGCGCTGGGTTATCCCGATGGTTCTCGCACCTTCGCCCTCGAAGGAGCCGTCTTCGTTGCCGGTGCGGCGGTGCAATGGTTGCGCGACGGCCTGGGCATCATCACCGAGTCAAGTCAAGTAGAAACCCTTGCGCGCAGTGTTCCGGATTCGGGGAATCTCGTGTTCGTTCCAGCTCTCACCGGCCTCGGCGCACCTGATTGGGATCCGAATGCACGCGGTCTCCTCATTGGAATCACTCGGGGCACAACGGATGCACACATTGCTCGCGCCACCTTGGAAGCCATTGCATATCAGGTCCGCGACATCGTTGATCTGATGCGCGCAGAGGCACATATTCATCTCGGGAAGATCGCTGTGGATGGCGGTGCCGCGGCTAATGACCTGCTCTGCCAAATCCAAAGTGACGTCCTGGGCATCCCGGTAGAGCGTGCCGAAGCACTCAACATCACCGGCCTGGGAGCAGCATTCCTCGCCGGTTTGGGTATCGGAGCCTGGGAATCTCCGCACGTACTCACCACACTGCGCCGCACATCAGGTGAATTCACCCCAAGTGAGAAGGCAACGGAACTCGCTGCTGCTGGGCACCTGCGTTGGCGCCGGGCCGTCGAACGAAGCCGCGACTGGGTCGACTAATCCTGCGATTGGTCAGACTGTGATGCGCTTGCAGGACGCGTGGCCGAGGAGTCTGCTGGTGAACCCTGCGAAATCAATTCCTTCGCTCGGCTGGCATACATGTCCACGTATTCCTGCCCTGAGAGATCCATCAGCGCGTACATGATTTCATCCGTTACTGACCGCAGGATGAAACGATCATCTTCAAGACCCTCATAGCGGGTGAAGTCAAGCGGCGTACCAATACGAACGCCCACGCGCAATAAGCGCGGGAGAAGTCGCCCAGGAGGTTGAATCTCGAAGGTGTTCACCATGGCGACAGGGATAACAGGCACCTGCGCTTCGAGAGCCATTCGCGCAACACCCGTCTTGCCTCTATACATGATTCCATTGGGAGAACGCGTGCCCTCGGGATAGATGCCGAGCAAGGAGCCTTCGCGAAGAACTCGCTCCCCCGTCCTAATCGCAGCTTCTGAAGCTCTCCCACCCGATCGATCGACTGGCACCTGACCCACAGCCGTAAAGAAGAACCTGCTGAACCAGCCCTTCAATCCGCGGCCGGTGAAGTAATCACTCTTGGCCAAGAAAACTATGGAGCGGGGCACCACCAAGGGCAGGATGAAGGAATCGGAAAAGGAGAGGTGATTACTCGCCAGAATGGCCGGCCCCCTCGTAGGAATATTTCCCAGGCCTTCCACCCACGGTCGGAAAAGAACGCGCAGCCACGGGCCGATGACGATGTATTTCAAGATCCAATAGACCGCTCCCGGCCGGTTGGGATCGTTCATCGTCCTCCCTCCGGATACCACCCTGTGATGGTGGCACACTAGCCAATGGCAGCGCCAAGAATTCACCACAGGAGGACTCATGCCGATCCGACCAGGGGCCGAGCCGTGGAGTGCTGACGGGCAGGGTGTTGGTGTCTGCCTGATTCATGGCTTTACCGGCTCCCCCGCCTCAATGGTGCCGTGGGGCAAGTCCCTCGCAGGTGAGGGTTGGGGGGTGCGCGTTCCGCGCCTGCCGGGGCATGGCACTCGCTGGCAGGACATGAACATCACCCGCTGGGAGGACTGGTACGCCGAAGCCTTTCGCAATGTGGCCGAACTCCAGCGCACCTACCCCAAGGTTTTCGTGATGGGTTTGAGCATGGGTGGAGCGCTCACTTTGCGCATCGCAGAGGAGCTTGGCGAGTCCATCAGCGGCATTGTGCTGGTCAACCCTGCAGTGCACTCGGAACGAGCTGATCGCCATCTGCTGCCCATCATCAAGAACTTCATTGGTGCATTCCCGGGCATTTCAAATGACATCAATAAACCCGGCCAAGATGAGATTGCCTACGACAAAATTCCACTGCGTGCAGCACATTCCATGACCCAGCTCTGGAAGGCGGTGAAGGAAGACATCGCACTTGTGCGTCAACCGATGCTGTTGGTCCGTAGCGTGGATGATCACGTAGTGGAACCGAGCAATGCCGAGTGGATCCTGACGCACGTAGGTTCCCAGGACAAGTCAGAACTCGTCTTGGAGAACTCCGCCCACGTGGCCACCCTCGACCACGATGCAGCCATCATTGAGGCAGCAAGTATCGAGTTCGTCCGGCGCTTGATGTGAATCCGCAATCCCCCGCTCCAGATCCCGGCGATGAGAAGGCAGCCTGGGATGCGATCGTTGCCGATCTCAGCGGGGAAATCGATCTTGGCCCGGAGTTCCGTGCTGAAACACCGAAAGAGCTCCATGCTCCGGGCGAACAAGCCTCAGATGAGTACGACTACATAGACGCGTACTTCGACGAGGGTTATGAGCCGCCAGAACCACCACCCTTTCGGGCAGCGCCCGATGCGATCTCACGTTTTGCCTGGGCCGGTGTTATCGGCGGTCCATTACTCGCCCTCGGCGGATACGTGCTTCATTTCGGTGATCTCATCGGCGGCATCGGTATCGCGGCAGCCATCGCCGGCTTCTTCGTGTTGGTCGCACGGCGCGATAAGCACGTACCTCCGGGTGAAGACCACGGCGATGGCGCCGTTGTTTAGTGGCGCGCCAAGTCTGCAGCGCCGATGAGGCCCGCGGCATTGCCCAATTGAGCGAGCAGGATTCGCGGAGTCGGGCGCGTAGTGCCACCTACGAGTTGCTCGGCCAGGGTGGTACGCGCACTTGCCAGGAGTAGCTCGCCGGCATCTGAAACCCCGCCACCAATAACAAATACATCCGGATCAAGCACCGCAGTGAGATCGGCCAACCCCTGGCCAAGCCAGGTGCCGACCGTGTCGAACGCGGCAATAGCCACCGGATCAGCGGCCATGGCGGCTGCGGTGATGTGCGCACCCTGCACACCTTCG
>JBJOIE010000193.1:0-5085 GCA_046047295.1 Actinomycetota bacterium
CAATACCCGTGCGCGCACCTTCACCGATACCCGATGCGGATTCGATGTAGGCCGTGTTACTCGATGTGGACGCAGCACCACCGGCAACCGCAGAGAGCGAATCAACCACCAGGATGGATTCGAAGTGCGGGATGTTGTTGTCCTCGTCAAGGAGATCAGCCTCGGTAGCAAGACCGAATGCCGTGCCCATAGTGTCGAAGAAGTCACTAAGCATGAGGGAGAAGATCGCCAGCAGTGCAGCAATCACGCCAATGACTTCGAAGGATCCGAAGAGGTTGAACTGGCCAAGCAGTCCAAGATCCGGTGAGGCAATAACCTGCTCGGGCAACTTGGGAACGTTGAGGCCCCAGCCCAGCGGGTTATCGTCACTGCGACCACCCACACCAGCTACCGCTTCGATGATGATGGCAACCACGGTGGTGGCCAGGATGCCGATCAAGATGGCGCCCTTGACCTTGCGCACCAGCAGGATGATGGTCAGTAGCAGGCCGAAGACGAAGGTGAACATCGGCCAGCCCTGAAGTTCACCGAATACACCGAAGCTGATGAGCGGAACACCCGAACGCACGATGCCGGAATCCACCAGGCCGATCACCGTGATGAACAGACCAATACCAACACCGATCGCGTACTTGAGCTGCTCAGGAACCGCGGTGAATACCGCGGAGCGCAGCCCGGTGAGCACCAGGATCAAGATGAGTACGCCTTCAAGTACCACCAGGCCCATGGCATCGGCCCAGGTCATCTGCGGTGCGAGGGTGAAGGCCACGAAGCCGTTCAGGCCCAGGCCAGCGGCAATTGCAATGGGGAATCGGCCGATGGCACCCATCAGAATCGTCATGAGTCCGGCAACCAGGGCGGTTGCGGCGGTCACCATGGCGATGGCCTTCACCACGTCATCGGTGTTGCCTACGTACATGCCGTTCATGTCAACGGCGGTGCCGATGATGAGCGGGTTGAGCACCACGATGTAGGCCATCGTGAAGAACGTGACAAAGCCGCCTCGAATTTCGCGGCCATAAGTGGAGCCACGGGCACTGAGTTCGAACCAGCGATCGAACCCGCTCGTGGGCTTGGTGGATTGGTCGAGTGACACGTTGTCCTCCAGGCGTAAGTGAATGAACGACGACAACAAATACGTGTCCCGGACTGAGGGAATGCGCATCGGCGCCAACCCGAAAGACAGACGTAACCTAGTGTTCAGCAACCCTTACCGAGGGCATTTCGTGGCAAGGGGACACAAATAGATGACACGTGTGCGTGATGGTGCACATGTGAAAAATGATTACCCGCTTCGGACCTATCCTTAGGCCGTGGCGCAGGGATCATCGGACCAGACGGCCGTGCTGCCCACCGCCATTGGCACGGCCCTCAGCGTGGTGGCGCTCATCATCGCCTCGTTCCTGCTGCCGATTACCCCTCCGGAAAGCGGAGTGTGGTGGTGGGGGGTGTTCGCCGCGGCCAGTATCACCGGAGTACTCGCGTTGATGTTCTTCATCAAGCGCAGCAAGCGTTTCCGCTAGGAGTGGTGCTTAGGAATGCCCGAGCTCCACGGCGACATCCTCTTCCCGCTCGGTGAGAGTGGTGGGTGTCACTTCTATGGCAACCTGGGAGTGGGCACCGCAGCCGTAATTCAGTGACACCAATCGGCCATCGGCCGGGGCCATGTCATTGGCGCAAATCCCGAAGGCCTGTCCCATGACGCCACCCAGAGCAATGAGGAAGCCGCAGCTCGCGCACTTCATCGCAGCGGCCTGGGCCATCTCGGCATGCGGACCGAAATCACCGGCATCCCAACGATCCGCAGCTACATCACGCCCGTAGGCGGAAAGTACGCGTTCGCGTCCGAATCCAAGTTCCCAGCGAGCGATAGCAATGGGCTCATCTCCCACCGCAGTTTCGAGATCACCTTCACCGGTGAAGCCGGCAACGAGGCGTGGATCATCTGCGCGCGTGGGGAGGACATCACCCACACCTAGATCCCCAGGACGCACGCGCTCACTCCACGGCACCCAGTTCGGCGCTACGAGCGCGCCCTCGCCAGGGAGCAGAACAACATCGCAGATGGTGGGTTCGGCTGCACCTGGAGTGCGAGCGATGGTGACCGCCCACATCCAACCCACATACGCGGGATTGGTGCATTCCAGGAGGTGGAGTGCCAGACCCTCGGCTTCCATCTCGGCGCTGATGTGCGCACCGATGAACTGCTCGCCGCCAACTTCCGCAGCGGCTTCACGCACCTGATCGACACTGCCGAGCAGCACGTCATCGCGGGTGATCTCCACCCCCGAATCAGTCACTCCTACCGCGCTCATGCACCGATTCTCACCCATGCCCAAGCCCTACCCCCGCAGGGGGTACTGTCACCAACGTGCGTTCACCCATTCGCCCTCTCGCCCTTGTCTCCGCGCTCACCATCGGCGCAGTGCTCACCTTGAGTGGCTGCACCAAACCCTCACCCGGGGCCACCGTTTTTGCCGGTAGCCAATCGAAGTACCAGGAAGCCCTGTGCTGGGCCTTTGATGCCGATGCCCTGAGCCCGGGTGAATGCGCCCAGGAGGTAATCACCGAGGCCGTTACCGGTGAGGCCATCGCCACCGTGCCCGTGATTCCTGGGGAGACCATTGGCATCAGCGTGGATCCGGTTGTTGCCGAAGCCGGCTGGTTCCCCGCCATCGCGAATCAACGCCTCACCGCCAACCCGGTGAAGAGCACCTATTACCGGTTCACCTATCCCGATCTCCAGGCCATCCCTGAGGAAGGCGTGCTGCTCCAGATCGTTTCCGGCCAGGGTGAAAACACCAAGGGAATCTGGGTGTTCAAACTCGCGCCGGCTTAGGCGCGCGCTTATACGTCGAGATCGTCAGCAACCGCACGCAATACGGCGGCGGTCTTTTGGGCCATCGCATCCGTGGGGTACTTGCCCCGACGCATGCCGTTGCTGATGTTGTCGAGCAACTTGATGAGATCTTCGATGATGACGGCCATATCGTCGGCGTCTTTGCGGCCACTCTTGGCAAGTGACGGCGGGGCTTCGAGCACCTTCACGCTCAGCGCCTGCTTGCCGCGGCGACCATCCACCACACCGAAGTCCACCTTGGTGCCTGGCTTGAGGGAGGTCACGCCATCAGGCAGGGTGGAAACGTGCACGAAAACGTCGTCGCCCTCATCAGAGGAGATAAAACCGAACCCCTTCTCGGAGTCGTACCACTTCACAGTTCCGGTGGGCACAGCCGCCTCGCATCCATCCGCCCCCGCGGGGCCCTTGTCAACCGCCCCGGTGCGGGGCAGCAAATAAGGGTAGCGGCCCGGGCCCAAGCGCACCAAAAGCGGGATCCCTATCCTCTTCCGGTGCCCGAACACCCCCCTGCCGCCGATCACGGCAAAGCGGATCGCACCCTGCGCGTGGGGATCGCGGTGACCGTGCTCGGCCTCATCTGTGCACTCATCGCCCTGTCCCCCCTCGTCATCCCGAACTGGCAGCCCTCGGGTGTGTGGTGGTTCCTGTCCATGCTCATCGGCGTGGGGTTGATCATCATTTTCCTCGGCCTCACGCGCAGCGCCCGCTCGAGGCGGAAGCCTTCGCGTCCATGACGGAGAACTATCGGCCCAAGAGCTTGGCAGATGATCTGCGTCACCGCAGCGAGGATCAATTGCGCGAGCTGCTCAACCGCAGACGTGACCTAGTCCATCCCGCACCGTCGGACATGACAGCACTGACCACGCGCGCGACCATGGGCCCGTCGCTCTCGCGATGCCTAGACCACCTGGATGCGGTCAGCACATTCACCCTGCAGTGCGCACTTCAGCAACGTGATGCAATTTCGCAGGAATCACTCATTGATGTAGTTGCCAACCTCGGGTGCGTACTGCCACGCGAGCGCATCAGCACCGCAATCGATGAACTCTTCACCCTGGGATTGCTCTGGGGATCCGCAGACTTACTGCGTCCGGTCACCGCACTGCATCAAATGCTCAATGGCGATGCGTTGCCCCCGGGTGCAGAACCCTCACTCACCGCACAGAATTCCTGGCCCATCCAAGACGTTGACGTCTCGGCAGCGATGGCCGTACTCGCCTTCCTTGATAAGGCAATTTTCATTATCGACACCTGGAGCTATGCGCCACCATCCGTCTTGCGTTCCGGCGGCTTACCCGCCCGTGAACTCACCGCGATCGCCGATGCCGTGCACGCCTCCGAGGGTGAAACGGCACTTGCCATCGAATGCCTTGCCGCAGCCCACCTGCTCGTCGCGGACGATGCACGTGCGCAGTGGCTGATCACCGATCGCGCCGATGAATGGCTGGCCCTTCCTCCCGTGGATCAGTGGCGCGAATTACTCGATGGCTGGCTTCACCTGCCACGCATTGCCACCGAAGCCGATGTTCGGTGCCTTGATGCAGCGCGTGATTCCGGGCACGTTCCGGCAACGCGTCGCCTCACCCTGAGCCTTGCCGCTGAATCGGAATCAGGTGCAGTGCTCACGGCAACGGATATCGCCGCCTTGATGGACTACCGATCACCCAGGCGAGCGAGTGCCCTGCGCAGATCCACAACCGAGCTGACGGTGAATGAGGCTCACGTACTCGGTCTCTTCGCCCATGGCTGCCTCACCTCAACCGCGCGCAGCTGGGCATCGGAGTTTTCCGAAAACTTCGATCCCCCGCCATTTCCGAGCGCGCTGCCTACGGTGATCGCCCAGGCGGATATGACGATTACGGCCACCGGATCACTTCCCGCGTCCCAACAGCGTTTCCTCTTGGCCATTGCAGATGCAGAATCACGTGGCGTAGCAACGGTATTTCGGGTTTCCGCTGCATCGATCAAGCGTGGATTGGCCCGAGGCCTAGAACCCGATGAAATCCAGGAATGGTTTTCGGTTAACAGCAAGTCCGGGCTGCCCCCTGCCATCGAGCACCTCATCTCGGATGCGGCTCGGGGCAAGGTGCAAGCCACCGAAGCGCAGCGCATTGCGTGGAGCGCGCCGCACGTCACCACCCGCCGAGTGCGCATGGATCGCCTCATCGACAAGGTTGTCACTTCGTTACGCGCAGGTGAGCGTCCTGCAAATGAGCCACAGGTTG
>JBJOIE010000194.1:0-4599 GCA_046047295.1 Actinomycetota bacterium
CTCGATGTCGGCTCGTCGCATCCTGGGGCTGGAGTAGGTCCCAAGGGTTGGGCTGTTCGCCCATTAAAGCGGTACGCGAGCTGGGTTTAGAACGTCGTGAGACAGTTCGGTCCCTATCCGCCACGCGCGTAAGAGTCTTGAGGAGACCTGTCCCTAGTACGAGAGGACCGGGACGGACTAACCTCTGGTGTGCCAGTTGTTCTGCCAAGAGCATGGCTGGTTAGCTACGTTGGGAAGGGATAACCGCTGAAAGCATCTAAGCGGGAAACCCGCTCCAAGATTAGGGCTCTCACAGGGTTAACCTGGTAAGGACCCCAGCTAGACGACTGGGTTGATAGGCCGGATGTGGAAGCGCAGTAATGCGTGGAGCTGACCGGTACTAATAGTCCGAGGGCTTGCCTCTTAATAGAACTTCTTGTTCGCGTCCACTGTGCGGTTCCCGAGATTCGGTCGGGAACTAAGTAATCCACTGAAATCTCAATAGAGTTTCGGCGGCCATGGCGAGAGGGAAACGCCCGGCTCCATTCCGAACCCGGAAGCTAAGCCTCTCAGCGCCGATGGTACTGCGCGGGTGACTGCGTGGGAGAGTAGGACGCCGCCGGACATTTTTTCGAAAGGGTCACCCACGGGTGGCCCTTTCGCTTTTGTCCACAAGTTTTATTCGTACACATGAAAGGCTGCACCCATGGCTTCGGATTCCACCCCGGGCGGACGCGCCCCGCGCGGTTCGAGTGCGGGAGGTTCGCGTTCTGGCGGCTCACGTGGTTCCGGGTCAAAGCCCGGCGGCAGGGCTCTGCAGGGTCGTTCGGGTGCTGGGAAACCCAACTCTGGAAGGCCTAGTTCAGGGAAACCGGGATCGGGCCGTTCAGGATCGGGCCGTTCGGAATCGGGTAAGCCACGTTCGGACCGGACTCCTACGGGCAACGGTTCTGGTTCCCGGCCGTCTGGGCGCGGTGGCGCAGGTAAGCCCGGGGGTAAGCCCGGCGCAAGGTCCGGTTCGCGGCCGCCAGGAAAGCCGAGTGGTTCGCGCCCCCCGCGTCGTGATGGGGATGCTTCACATCGTCGGCCACCTTCGGGAGCGCCGCGGCTCCCGGAAGGGATCGAGGCCGAGGATCTCGATCCCTCGGTGATCAACGAGTTGCGCACCCTGCCCGAGGAGTTGCGTGATCTCGTAGCTCGACGATTAGTTGCCGCTGACCTGGCCGCGACCGAGGGCGATATTCCGGCTGCCGTTGCGCATGCGAAGGAAGCGAAACGATTAGCCGGGCGGGTTGCATGCGTTCGGGAAGCAGCTGGTATCGCAAACTACTTCGCTGGGGACTACGCAGAAGCCCTGGCCGATCTACGTGCCGTGCGGCGAATGCGCGGTGGCGATGAATTCCTTCCCATGATGGGTGACTGCGAACGCGGATTGGGAAGGCCGGATCGCGCACTCGAGTTGCTGCGCAGTGTCGATGTACTCAGTCTCGATCCCGAGACTCGGGCTGAGCTACTCATCGTGTTGGCTGGGGCTCGCGCCGATCTTGATCAGATCGATGCAGCACTGGTCACCCTTGAAGTTCCCGAACTCACCAAGGCACAGGATCCGATGATCAGGGAACGCATGCAGTTCACCTATGCAGACCTCCTGGAACGTGCTGGCCGCCTTGAAGATGCGCGGGACTGGTTTACACGCGCCTCAACAGGGGAAAGCGAAGCCGCTGCCGATGCAGCCGCGCGCCTCGTTCGTTTGGGCTGATATCCACAGAAACGCGACCCGGGTCGATTCATCCCCGGCGTGAATTATCTTTTGCCGCCATTGGATGATGTGGCGCATCCTGATCCTCCACGTTGAGACGTAGTGAGGGAGAAGTTGGGATGGTGGAAGAGAGATGGCGGTAGCAGAATCGGCTGCAAATATGAACACAGTTGCCCTAATCGGGCGGCTGGGCGCCAAGGTAGAGGCCAAGAAATTGCCGAGTGGTGCGGTGATTACCACCTTTCACGTGACGGTCGACCGCAATCCGCTGGATCGAGGGAGCACGGTGACGGTGGATGTGATCGCATGTGTATGCACGCATAAGCGCTTGTCAGATCGGATTCGCCGTATGGCACCGGGAACGCAAATTCGTGTTGCGGGTTCGCTGCGGCGTCGGTTCTGGCGTGGGGGAACGGGGCTCGCGAGTGCTACGGAGGTGCACGTCCGAGAGGTGGCCGTCGTCCACGAGGTGAAGTAATAGGAGGTTGAGGGGTAGCCACACATCGAATTGATGCCATTGTGCAAACATGGGGTCATGGGTGGCGAGCGCTTAGGCCAGAACGGAGAGCCTGTCGGTAGCCCCTATGAGTGGTTTCAGCGAGCCTCCGAGCTCCTCAACGCGGGTAACCCCGATGCGGCCATCGTGCTCCTGGAATGGGTTTATGCCCAGGACCAATCTGCAGCGGTGCTTGAGGCGTATGGACGTGCACTCGTAGACGCCCGCAGATATGACGAGGCTGTTTACGTTCTGACAAATTTGGTGGACAAATCGCCCGATTCGGATTACGCGCACTACGCACTGGGTGTGTGCCTGTGGCGGATGAAGAAGTTGATCCCTGCACGCGATCACCTAGCCATGGCATTCGTTATGCGCCCGGATCAGTCAAGTTATGGACAGGCCCTCACCCAGGTAAAGGCCACGCTGCGAGCTCGCATCGAAGCTGGGCTGCCGCTAGAGGGGCACATCAGCACCGCCGGTTTTAGTGAATCGGCCTCTGATGATCGGTGACTATGACACATTCATTTTCGATCTCGATGGTGTGGTGTATCGCGGCGAGCACGCCATCCCGGGTGCCGTAGAAACCATCCAGGCGCTTACCTCCGCGGGTGCACAGTGTGTCTACGTGACAAATAACGCTGGACGTCCGGCAGCTGTAGTGGTCGAACACTTGCGCTCACTTGGTATCGCATGCGCAGATGAAGACGTCGTTACTTCGCCGCAGGCGGTGGCCGAGGCATTGCCGAGTTTCGTGGAGTCCGGAGCGCTGATCTATGTGGTGGGCGGCCCGGGAATTGATGCCGCTCTGATCCCGGCTGGCTATCGCGTCACTCGTGATCCGTCTGCGCAGTGCGCTGCTGTTGTTCAGGGCTTCGGTCCTGATGTGGGCTGGCGCGATTTGGCCGAAGCGGCTTATCTAGTGGAATCGGGACTTCCCTGGCTTGTCACTAATCCGGACCTCACACTCCCCACTGCTCGTGGCATTGCGCCGGGTAATGGTGCATTGGCTCGTGCAGTGGCATTCGCGGTTGGTCGTAACCCTGACCTCGTTGCGGGAAAGCCTGAACCGCCGCTCCTGCAGACCACACTCAAGCGCACAGGCGCTCGACGGGCATTGATGGTGGGGGACCGAGTAGACACCGATATTGAGGCGGCCAATCGAGTAGGCATTGACGCCGCATTCGTGGCTACCGGGGCTCACCAGATTGGTGATGTCCTGCACGCTTCATCGGCTCAGCGCCCCACATACGTGGGGGCGGATCTCCGCTATCTCCTGCTGCCCTATCCGCAGACGCAGGAGAATGGCGACGTGTGGGCTCGCGCCCAGTACCTGGTTCCGGAGGCGTGGGCTGCGCGTGACAGGGGGGACACGGCAGGCTTCGAGCGCATCGTTGCCGAGCTCACGCACTAATCTTGGAATCTCGTTGAGGAGGGCACATGTTCAGTTCATTGCAGCCGTACATCGCCATGGCGTCAGGTATCACGGAGGCCACTGCCGGTAAGGCGCGCGATGCGGTGACGGGACTCATTGCCCAAGGAATGAATCTGGGCAAGAATCCAGCCGCGGAGTCTGTGCAGTCTCTGGCCGATGACCTCATGGCAACCTCAGAAGCAAACCGAGCCAAATTACTTGAACTGATTCGCTCGGAAATTGACAAGGCCGCGGGTCGCATGGGCTTCGTTCGCGAGGACGAGTTGGCTGCTTTGCGAGCACGGGTCGAGAAACTCGAGGCACACCCGGAACCAATGCCTGAGAAGGCCACCCTGGCCACTGATGCGGCCACACCACCCGCTGAGGCGTCGTCGGATGCGCCCGTGAAGCGCAAGAAGATCGTTGTTGAAGAAGGGCAGGCCTGAGCACGTGAGTGAGTCCGCTGAGTACGACCAGGTAGACGCAGTAGTTACGCAGGTCGATGAAACCGAAACTGAGGAAAGCATCCTGGTAGTTCAGGATGCTCCGGATCCTGAACTTGTACTTCCTGTATGGGAGCCCACCGGTGTTGAAGAGGTTGATGCGCTGATGGTGAGCCTGCACAGCGTGGACCAGGGAGATATCGATTCCCACGCTGATGCCTATACCGCCGTTCATGCCGGCTTACGCGATGTCTTAGCTGGGCTCGACGCAGATCGCACCTAGGTCTGTCCATGCGCCGAAGGCTGGACGCGGAGTTGGTCCGGCGTGGGCTAGCACGGTCACGTGAGCACGCCAGTCAATTAGTTGATGATGGCCTCGTCAGCATTCGTGGCATTGTGATGACCAAGTCATCCACGCAGGTGGATGAGGCTGACCCGCTCCACGTTGTTGAGCGAACTTCGAGTCAGTGGGTATCACGCGGCGCCTTCAAACTCCTTGGTGCCCTCG
>JBJOIE010000195.1:0-5338 GCA_046047295.1 Actinomycetota bacterium
GATCGCCTCGAGTCTGGCCACGATTCACAACGTGCGCTTTATCGTGCGATTGGTGGACAGCATTCGCTCGTCCATCGAAGACGGCACCTACGTGGAATTTAAAGCTGATTTCCTCGGCAGGTACTACCGCTGAGCGCTTACGAAGCGAGTGCGTAGGTGGGTTCGCGGTGCTTCACCCAGTCGATAACGCGGTAGGTGACGGGCAGGAGCACAACTTCGATCCCCGTTTTGTAGAGGAAACCGACCAGCACGTAGGTGAGGAAATCGCCACCAGTGATCACTCCATAGAAGGCAACCGTGCAAAACACCAGGGTGTCCGCGAACTCGCCCACGACTGTCGAGCCGATGAGGCGGAGCCAGAGTTTCCTCTCCTGTGTTCGAGTCTTGATTTTCACCAGCACGTAGGCATTGAGGAGTTGGCCTACGAGGAAGCCCAGGATGCTGGCGAGCACGATCCGCGGCACAAACCCCAGCACCGCTTCAAAAGCCTCCTGATTTCCCCAGGCCTCGGCTGACGGGGAAATCTGCACCAGCCAGAAGGTAAACGCGGCGAGCATAGACATGGCGAAGGCGATCACTATGGCCCGGCGAGCAGCCGCGAAGCCGTACACCTCACTGAGAACGTCACCCATGAGGTACACAAGTGGGAAGAGGAAAACTCCACCATCCACGATGATCGGGCCGAGTTCAATGAGTTTCACTGCTCCGATGTTCGAGATCAGTAGCAGGGATACGAAGACGGCCACGAGCGTGGGGTAGAGGCCACTGCCCACCCGTGCGAAATGCGGCGACGACATGCGCCCCCGGCAGGATTCGAACCTGCGACCTTCGGTACCGGAAACCGGCGCTCTATCCCCTGAGCTACGGGGGCCCGAGGGGGCAGCAGGTTAGCAGCGTGGTGAACCGGCATCCCATCCGCAAGGATGTCCGGTATGCGCTGGCAAGACATCCTGGAGTGGTGGCCTGTCGCATGGTTGTTCCGGTCCATCCGCACCTACGGCTCAAATGCCGGTTCCCTTGCCGCTGGCGGAATCGCTTTCTACACGTTCTTTGCCCTGGCCCCTGCTGCGGTGGCTGTCGGGGCCATGGCGGGCCTCTTCGTTGACCCTGCCGCGCTCACACGTGCCTGGAGCGATCTCGCTCAGCGCAGTCCGGATTCCCTGTCGGCACTGGAACCAGCTTTCAATGCCCTAGTCCAGCTGGTGGAGACCTCATCCGGCGGTACGGCCACCGTGGCGCTAATTGCCTCCCTCAGCATTGCGATCTACGCAGCCTCCAAGGCCGTCTATGGCCTGCGCATTGTGCTCACGCAGGTGCACGGAGATGGTGACACCGCCATCGGCTTTGTCCTACGCCTCATTTCCGCTCTCGCGGCGCTCGTAGTTATTGCTGGTGCCTCAGTGCTCTTGGTGGCCATCACGATCGTGCCGCCCATCTTGAAGAACATCGGCGTGGGCGCCCTGGAAAAAACCTGGCTGAATTGGCTTGTATTAATCGCGCTGACCTGGCTGGTGGTGTGGGGGATTCTCAGTCTTGCACCGCACCCACGCGTGCGCATCAGCCTGATTGCCCCGGGTGTGATGATTGCCACCGGCTGGATTGTTGGCATGAGCGTGCTCTTCGGCCTCTATTCGCATTGGTCCACCACCGTGAGTACCGCCCTTACAGTGTTTGGTGCGCCTCTGGCGTTGTTGATTTGGCTATATCTGAGCGTTATCGGCGTCATATTTGGTGCCGCCGTGCAGGCCACGATGCCCGCATCGCTACAACGCAATCGCTAAAGAAGATCGGCCCCCACCCCGAAGGGTGAGGGCCGATTTCACGTTCGTGGTGTGTGCCTAGGCGGTGCGCACCTTGTCAGCCTGGGGTCCCTTGGGGCCCTGGGTGATCTCGAACTCAACCAGCTGGTTTTCCTCGAGCGAGCGGTATCCATCGGACTCGATCGCTGAGTAGTGAACGAAGACATCGGGGCCACCATCAGCCTGTGCGATGAACCCGTATCCCTTTTCGGCGTTGAACCACTTGACGGTTCCTTGTGCCATGTGAACTCTCTCCTTGCATTTGTTGATCCGGACACCTCGCCCGCGACCGGCAGTTCTCCAAACCTTCGTTCGGGATCTGCGCTCATGCTCAGAAGTTCACGGGTCTTGATGACCCACGCCCAACGGTGGTACGGCTCTGCTGGGAGGAGCATAACCACATACACCCCCACGGAGGGTGCCCATGGGGGCATTACTCTCGCGCGGTGACCGTGGACGAGTTGCGCGCGGCGATTGCTGACGTGGTGAATGACTGGGCCTTCCAGCGAGGTGCCCAGTTGCCCGGCGAACTCGAATTCAGCGTGGAGCGGCCCAAGAACAGAGACCACGGCGACTACGCAAGCAATATCGCGATGCTTCTTGCCAGGCCGGTGGGAGCACCGCCGCGGGAGATTGCCGGTGAGTTGTCCGCTGCCCTCAGCGCGGTTCCGGGGATTGCGGCCGTGGAAGTTGCCGGTCCGGGATTCATCAATATTCGCCTGGATGCCGCGGCCGCTGGCGAAATCGCGAAGCTCGCGGTGATCGCTGGTGCGGATTACGGCCGTAGCGAAGTCCTGGCGGGAACCCGAGTCAATGTGGAATTCATCTCGGCGAATCCCACCGGCCCGCTGCACCTTGGCCACACTCGGTGGGCAGCCGTCGGTGATGCGATTGCTCGCGTGCTCGCCGCGGCCGGGGCAGAAGTGGAACGCGAGTTCTACATCAATGATCGCGGCGTCCAGATGGATAAGTTCGGCGCCTCCGTGATGGCCGCAGCGAATGGTCAACCAATTCCCGAAGATGGGTACCACGGCGGGTACATCGTGGATTTGGCCGCTGAGATCGTTGCCGGTGAGCCCCAGATTCTGACCTTGGGCGAGATAGATCAATTTGTTGCGTTCCGTGAAGCGGCATATGCGGCCCAACTTTCGCAGCAGAAGGCCGTTCTCGCCCTCTTTCGCACGCACTTTGACGTCTGGCTCTCCGAGCGAGTGCTCCATGATTCCGGTGCCGTGGAGCGTGGCCTTGAACGTCTGCGCGGTCAGGGTCACGTGTACGAGAGTGACGGTGCAGTCTGGCTCCGCACTACAGACTTTGACGACGATAAAGACCGCGTGCTCGTGAAGGCCGATGGTGAATACACCTATTTCGCTTCAGACACTGCGTACTACGTGGACAAGCGTGCGCGCGGATTTGATATCAACATCTATCTACTAGGCGCCGATCATCATGGCTACGTGAACAGGCTGCGTGCGGTTGCTGCGTGCGCAGGGGATGATCAGGACCGCAACATCGAGGTACTCATCGGGCAGCTGGTGAAGATCACGCGTGGTGGCGAAGAGGTGAAACTTTCCAAACGTTCGGGCACGATCGTGACGCTTGAGGAGTTGGTCGAAGAAGTTGGCGTAGATGCCGCGCGTTACACGCTGATCCGCTACCCGGTGGATTCACCCCTCACGCTGGATCTTGAAGTCATCACTGCCCAGACAAATGACAATCCAGTTTTCTACGTGCAATATGCCCACGCCCGAATTTCCTCGGTCTTGCGGAATGCGGCCGAATTGGGGATCGATTGGCGTTCGGAAGACTTCGATCCGAGCCGGTTGAGCCATGAACGCGAGAGCGAACTCCTTGGGGTGATCGCGCAGTTCCCCGGAGTTGTGGCCAGCGCCGCCGAACTGCGCGAGCCGCACCGCATTGCCCGCTATCTAGAAGGGATGGCAACGGCTTATCACCGCTTTTATGACGTGTGCCGCGTACTCCCTCGCGGGGATGAGGAAATCTCAGCGGACCACATCGCGCGGCTGTGGCTCTGTGGTGCCGCGCAACAGGTACTGGCGAATGGCCTGGACCTGTTGGGGGTTTCCGCACCGCAACGCATGTAACGGTTCCCGCTAGCCTTGCCCGGTGCGCGCTCACCCAGCAGGACCTCGTCACGGTGACATCACCGAATCGGCGCACCTCCATGCTCCGGCACAGGATCTCAATGCCCTCAGTGCCGAAATCTGGCCGATCACCGCGCTCCGGAATGCTGCTGGAGCCTTGGAGATTGGTGGTCGAGACGTACGAAACCTCGCTGCCGAATTCGACACACCGCTCTATGTGTACGACGAATCGGATCTTCGCGATAGGGCTCGGCGCTACTTCGCCGCGTATTCAGAGGCGGGCGCGTCAATGGTCTACTACGCGGCCAAAGCCTTTCTCACCACCACTGTTGCCCGGTGGGTCACCGAAGAGGGCTTGGGTATTGACGTAGCAACCGGGGGAGAACTCGCCACGGCTATCCGTGCAGGAATCCCAGGCGAGCGCATCTTGATGCACGGAAACAACAAGTCGATGTCTGAGCTTGAAGCGGCGGTGGAACATCGCGTGGGTCGGATCGTGATCGATTCGCTGGAGGAGATTGCCCGCGTTGCTGATGCTGCAGCCCGGGCAGGTGTAGTCCAACCAGTGCTCGTCCGAGTAACGCTCGGGGTGGAGGCCCATACTCACGAGTTCATCGCAACATCCCACGAGGACCAAAAATTCGGTCTTTCCGCTGCAGACGGTTCAGTGGACGAGGCGGTGCGTCGCATCGCAAAACTTCCGTCCCTCTCTTATGTGGGATTGCATTCGCATATCGGATCCCAGATATTCGATGCGTCGGGCTTCGAACTCGCCGCATCCAGGGTTGTTGCCGTAGCGCAGCGGCTCTGGGACGAACAGGGTGTGGAAACTGAGGAACTCAACCTGGGCGGCGGGATGGGCATCGCGTACGTCACCGGTGATGATCCCCTGGACGTGGTCACCATGGCCGAGGAAATCGGCGCGGTGGTGGCCAAGGCATGTGCGGAGGCGGGGATTCCGATGCCTGCGCTCGCATTCGAGCCTGGGCGCGCCATTGTCGGTCCAGCAGGGGTGACTCTGTATGAGGTTGGCACTATCAAGCCGGTACACCTCGACAACGGACTCGTGCGCACGTATGTCTCTGTGAATGGTGGCATGTCCGACAACATCAGAACCGCCCTCTACGACGCCGACTACACCGTGGTTCTTGCTTCGCGAAGGTCTGACGCAGAGTCGATGCTGTGCCGCGTCGTGGGTAAGCACTGTGAATCTGGCGACATCGTGGTCCGCGATGCTTGGTTACCAGGAGATGTGGCACACGGAGACCTGCTGGCCGTTGCAGCCACAGGGGCCTATTGCCGCTCGATGGCCTCCAATTACAACCAGGTGGGTAGGCCTGCGGCGATCGGTGTTCGTGACAATGAAGCACAGGTGCTTCTGCGCAGAGAGAGCGTTGACGATCTGTTAAGGCTTGATCCTGGAGCTTGACATCA
>JBJOIE010000196.1:0-3971 GCA_046047295.1 Actinomycetota bacterium
CCCTATGGGGGTCGGTTCGTGCCGGAAGCCTTGATGGCCGCCCTGGATCAACTTGACCGCGAGTTCCGGGCGGCAATTGTTGATCCAGTTTTCGTGACCCGGCTCGCCGAACTTGAGCGGGATTACACCGGGCGTCCCTCACCACTCACGCGCGCTCATCGGTTTGCTGAGTTTTGCGGTGGCGCTCACGTCTATCTCAAGCGCGAGGACTTAAACCACACTGGCTCGCACAAGATTAACAACGTGCTTGGTCAAGCCCTACTCACCGAACGTATGGGTAAGTCCCGAGTAATTGCTGAGACGGGAGCTGGTCAGCATGGCGTTGCCACTGCAACCGCAGCGGCGCTCTTGGGGTTGGAATGCACCATTTATATGGGTGAGGAGGACACACATCGTCAAGCATTAAACGTCGCCCGAATGAAACTCCTCGGCGCCGAAGTAGTCCCGGTGACCCAGGGGAGTCGCACTCTCAAAGACGCAATAAATGAGGCGATGCGTGATTGGGTAACCAACGTTGACCACACCCACTATCTACTCGGCACGGTTACCGGCCCGGCGCCATTTCCAGAGATGGTGCGATATTTTCACTCGGTCATTGGTCGCGAAACACGTGAGCAAATCCTTACCGTTGAAGGCCGCCTCCCAGATGTCGTTGCTGCTTGCGTCGGCGGAGGATCGAACGCGATGGGAATTTTTAGCGGATTCCTTGATGATATGAGTGTGGACCTCTACGGCTTTGAGGCTGGAGGCGAGGGAATTGAATCAGGGCGGCATGCGGCACGATTCGCCACTGGCCGCCCCGGCGTGCTCCATGGTGCGCGTACCTACGTCATGCAAGATGAGTGGGGCCAGACAGTGGCGTCACACTCCATCAGCGCCGGACTTGACTATCCGGGTGTGGGTCCAGAGCACGCGTGGCTGCATGATTCCGGGCGCGCACACTATGAATCGGTGACGGATGCAGAAGCGATGGAGGCGTTCGCTGCCCTTGCGAGCACGGAGGGGATTTTGCCCGCATTGGAAACCGCCCATGGTCTGGCCGGTGTGATGCGTCTGGGCAAAGAGCGCGGACCTCAAGCCGTGATCGTGGTGAATCTCTCCGGTCGAGGTGACAAAGACGTGGCCACGGCCGCGCGTTGGTTTGGCATGGACTTGGATCAGCGCGCCGATCTCATGGAAGGGCGCTAGGTGCACATCCGCCAGAGCGAGGTTTTTGAGAACGCTGCCGCCGAAGACAGGGCGGTGCTGATTGGTTATCTTCCTGCAGGATTTCCCACGGCTGTTGATTCCATTCGGTTGATGACGGCTATGACCGAGAATGGAGTAGATCTCCTCGAGGTTGGACTGCCGTATTCAGATCCGCTGATGGATGGTCCGGCCATCCAATATGCAGTCGACGCTGCGCTGTCCGGCGGCACAACTCCTTCGACTGTTCTCGATGTTGTGGGCGAACTTGCTCAGGTCGGCGCGGTGCCGCTAGTGATGTCCTATTGGAACCCCATCGAACGCTATGGAGTTGAGCGGTGGTCCCAGACATTCGCTGAGCGGGGCGGAGTGGGGATGATCACCCCTGATTTAAGCCCGGAGGAGTCAGCGGAGTGGGTTGAGGCGACCGATGCTGCCGGTATCGATCGCACGTACTTGGTTGCCCCTTCTTCCTCATTGGAACGAATTGCGGTGGTGTGTTCAGCCACGACCGGATTCCTTTACGCATCCTCGACCATGGGCGTAACGGGAGTTCGCACGTCGGTGAGTAGTGCGGCTCCCGAACTCGTAGCCAGGGCGCGCGGCATCACCTCCTTGCCCATTGGGGTAGGCCTCGGTGTTTCAACGAGGGAACAGGCAGCGGAAGTCGCCGCCTATGCCGATGGAGTAATTGTGGGATCGGCCTTTGTGCGGGCTATCACAGAAGCGCCGTCAATTGAAGCTGCGGAAAAAGCGGTTGCCCAGCTTGCCACTGATTTGGCCGAAGGGGTGCGCGAGCGCCGTTAGGCCGGCCCGCTTACCCTTATTGCACTAATTTCACTTGACCTCGAGAGGATTCCATGTCTGGCGCTTCGAATTCCCGCCGTGAAAAGGCCGCCGCCGCCCGGAATCAGGCTCAGGCTGGTGAGAAGCGTCGTGAGCGCACGGTGCGAATCGTCGGCGCGGTAACCGTCCTCGTAGTTGTAGTTGGCATTGTGGTGGCTGCGGTGGTGGTCAAGCAGTCCGAGCAGGCTGCTAATGAGGTGGTTGTTACGGAACCAGACGCAAATGCTCCTCTCCCTGCAGGTGTCCTTGGCGCGAGCGATACGCACGCATTCGGAGTGCCTTTTGGAAGTGCCAATTCAGATGCTCCCGTTCTCGAGGTATGGGAAGACTTCCAATGCCCGGCGTGTGGCGCTTTGGAAGAAGTCAATGGCTCGGGTATCGCTGATCTTGCCGAAGCCGGAACGATCCAACTCATTTGGCGTCCCACCGCTTTTCTTGATCCCAATCTGGGCAATGATTCGAGCAACCGTGCAATCGCAGCATGGGGTTGCGCAATTGATGCCGGTAAGACCCGCGAGTTCCATGAGGTGGTCTTCGCCAACCAACCGGCAGAGGAGGGCACCGGGTACACCAATGACCAGATCCTCGGGTGGGGCAGTGAAGTTGGCTTAACCGGACCCGAACTGGACACATTCACCCAATGCGTGGCTGATGGCACCTACCGCGCCTGGGCCGCGAACAGCACCCAAGCCTTCTATGACAACGGCATCCAGGGCACGCCCTTCGTGGTGCTGAACGGAACGGTTCTGGAGAATGCCGTGGCGGCTGATCCGGCCGCCCTGGAGAAGGCAATTTCCGAGGCGGCAGCTCAGTAGGTTAGAGTTCACGTCCCGGGCCAACGTCGTCCCGGTGCAGGCAAGGTTCGTCCTTGCTGATCGTGCACCGATTTTTTCGACGAGGATGGCAATGAACTTTTCACCGGCAGGATCTATGCCCCGCTCGCAGGGCCTCTATGACCCAAGTCATGAGCACGACGCCTGTGGTGTTGCCTTCGTGGCCACCCTTGACGGAGTACCCAGTCATGGAATCGTGGCAAAGGCGATCACCGCCTTGGAGAATCTCGACCATCGAGGCGCCTCCGGTAGTGAGCCGGATAGTGGTGACGGTGCAGGAATCCTGACCCAGGTTCCGGACGAGTTCCTCCGCGGCGTTGTGGAATTTGAACTTCCTGAGGCAGGTCGATACGCCGTGGGAACCGCCTTCCTGCCGGCTGATTCAGCCAGCGAAGCACGTGTGGCCATTGAGGCAATTGCTCACGACGAAGGCTTGACGGTGCTGGGTTGGCGTGAGTTGCCGGTGGATGCCACGGGTGTGGGTGCGACGGCGCAGGCGTGTATGCCCACCTTCTGGCAGCTTTTCGTGTCCGAGGGGACGCTTCGCGAACTCGCATTGGATCGCCGGGTCTACGGCCTGCGTAAGCGGGCAGAGCATGAACTTGGTGTGTACTTTGCCTCACTCTCTGCTCGCACAATCGTTTACAAGGGAATGCTTACCACTAATCAACTCAAGGGCTTCTTCCCCGACCTCACCGATCCGCGCTACGCGAGTGCGATTGGACTCGTGCACTCGCGTTTCTCCACGAATACGTTCCCGTCTTGGCCCCTTGCCCACCCGTATCGACTTATCGCGCACAACGGAGAGATCAATACGGTCAAAGGCAATCGCAACTGGATGACCGCCCGCGAAGCAATGCTTACATCAGATGTCATTCCAGGAGACCTCACTCGGCTTTTCCCGATTTGTGATCCATCAGGAAGTGACTCTGCATCATTTGATGAAGTCTTGGAACTACTCCACCTGGGTGGTCGTTCTCTGCCGCACGCGGTACTCATGATGATTCCTGAGGCTTGGGAAAACCACACCGAAATGGATCCGCAGCGCCGCGCTTTCTACGAGTTCAACGCAACGGTGATGGAGCCGTGGGATGGCCCCGCGAACGT
>JBJOIE010000197.1:0-5759 GCA_046047295.1 Actinomycetota bacterium
GGCATCTGCTTCGGCGGCCAACTCCTCGCACGTGCCCACGGCGGAAAGGTCTTCCGCGCCCAGGATTGCGAGATCGGCTGGACCCATGTGTGGACCGAGGAGCCCGGGCTGGTGTCCGATGGCCCCTGGTTTTCCTTCCACTACGACAGGTTCACCGTGCCCCCAGGGGCGCGCGAGATAGCGCGCACCGCACGAGCGCCTCAGGCGTTCGTACTGCGCAAGAACCTCGCGCTCCAGTTCCACCCGGAAGTCGATGCGGACACCCTCATCGGGTGGAACTCCACACCTGACAGCGCATTCGAACACATCGAGCGTGATGGTCAGGACCCTGAGGTACTCGTGGCCATGACACGCGCCGAAGAAGCAGCGGCCCGGGCGCGCGCGCAGGTTTTGGTCGACGCATTCCTCGACCAAGTTGCGCGTTAGGCAGCGAGAGTTATCGCTTGACCCGCACTGGGAATCGCTTGATGCCGTGCACGAAGTTCGAACGCAGGTAATCAATCTCGCCCGCCGCTTCGAGTTCAACATCGCGTGAGAGTAGATCCTCGAACATGATCTTGATTTCCATGCGCGCCAGTGAATTACCCAGGCACATGTGCGGGCCACCACGGCCGAAGGCCATGTGCTCATTCGGGCGGCGCTGCACGTCAAATGTGTAGGGATCATCGAAGATCTCGTAATCACGATTACCTGAAGCGAAGAAGGTAACCACCTTGTCACCGGACTTTATGTCCACACCGTTGATTTGGGTGTCTTTGGTAGCCGTGCGCCGGAAGTGATACACCGGGCTGGCCATCCGCAGAAACTCTTCCACTGCCCATTCGATCTTGCTGGGATCCTCGCGCAGGATTGCCATCTGATCGGGATTGCGCATCAGGTGATTCATGGTGTGCGAGATGGTGTGCCGCGTTGTCTCATTTCCGGCAACCACAAGAAGTAGGAAATAGTTTCGGAAGTCACGATCATCTATCGGAATGCCGTCAATGGGCGTTTGGTTGACCAACATGGATACCAAGTCAGTTCCATTACCGCCGCGCCGCTGATTCGCGAGACTGAAGCCATATTCGAAAACTTCAAGGGCAGCGGGTGAACGGAAGGGCAGATCCCGGTACTTCTCGCTCTCCGGATCCGATGCGAGCACATCAGCGCTCTCGGGATCGGTGTTTCCCACCATGCGGTTACCCCAGGCGATGAGCTGATCCGTGTCTTCCTCGGGGACGTCAAGCAAACGCGCAAGTACGCGAATGGGGAAGTCCGCTGCTACCTCATCAACAAAATCGAACTCATCCTTGGCTAGCGCCGTATCGAGGGTGTTGGCGGTGACACCCCGGAGGAAGCTCTCATAGACGGCCAATGCCTTGGGGGTGAATTGGTGCTGGAGGAGTTTGCGCAGCGCACGGTGACGTGAGCCATCGCGTTCGAGCATGGACTTCCGGATTTCGATCTGGCTCTGATCGAGTTCCTCGAGGTTGACCGCACCAACTTCACTGGAGAAGGTCTCGGTATCACGCAACACATCCACGATGTCGTGGTAGCGCGTCACCGCCCAGAAGCCGTGATTCGGAGCCTCTTCCTCATTCCACGAGACCGGGTTGTTCGCGCGCAGATCATCGAAAACATCCCAGGGCGCCCCATTGGCAAAGAGGTCAAGATCGGCCAAGGTGAGTGAAGTTGTGGTTGCCACGGAGCCTCCCGATTGATCGTTAGGGCCCAAATCATTGCCCATCCACCCAATTCAAGGCAAGTGGTTTGACCAATTGCCCTACGGTGTGCCCTGGCGCGAGCCACAACTAAAGGAGGCGGCCGGGGTGGCTGGTCAGCACACACTCAGTGAAACCGAGCTCGCCGTTGCCTCGAAACTGGGCGATCTTGAGCTCGATTTCACCTCCATGGCCGTGGTTTCCAACCTCTTCCGGGCGGTCAATGCGGTCCGTAATCACCTCGAGCGCAGCGTGCTCGCCAAAGAGAACCTCACCTGGACGGCATTCGTGGTGCTCTGGGTGACCTGGATTTGGGAGCCGATTGAGACCCGGGAGATTGCCGCCGAGGCGGGGGTATCCAAGGCCACGGTCAGCGGTGTCCTCACCACCCTGGAAAATCGTGGCCTCCTCGAGCGCACCCGCTCGACCACGGATGCTCGGCTCGTCCTCGTCAGCCTCACCCCGAGCGGGCGCCGCCTCATGAAGCGCCTGTTCCCGCAGTTCAACGTCGAAGAGCGAAATGTGTGCCAACTCCTTCCCGCCGATGAACGTCCCGAGGCCGCCAACCACCTTCGCCTACTGATTCAAGCCGTGGAGTCAGGCCCGAGCACCTCCCCCAAGCGCCACTAAGACAGGGTGCTCAGCACCGGATCTTGTGTTCTGACCCGGGGTGCCCAATAATCCGTTAGGCTCCTAACGATTTTTCTGCGACCCATGAATGAGGTTGATATGTCGGCACCCACCATCTCTATTGCCGGTGTGGAAGTGGATACCCGGCATTGGATCGGCGGCCAGCGCATTGCCTCAGCAGAAACCTTCACCGACGTTTCCCCGGTAGACGGTGCGGTCCTCGGTGAGATCAGCCGCGGTGGTCAAGCTGAGGCAGATGCCGCGGTTGCTGCCGCCAAAGCCGCCTTCCCAGCATGGGCTCGCATGTCAGCACAGGAACGCGGTGCAATCTTGCACGCCGTTGCAGACAACATCGAAGCGCACATCGAGCAACTCGCCAATATTGAAACCCTTGATAACGGTTCACTGCTGCGCTCCCACCTTCGTGGGGTCATGCCCCGCGTGGTGATGAACATCCGCTTCTTCGCAGACTATGCAATGGAGAAACTAAGCCATCCCGTGTGGGAAACCCGTGGTCATGAGAATCATGTTTCCTGGGACCCGTCAGGACCCACCGTGATCATCACGCCATGGAATGCACCACTGATGCTGGCAACGTGGCGCATCGGTCCGGCGCTCGCCTCAGGTGACACCGTCATCCTGAAGCCACCGGAGTGGGCACCACTAACGGCCTCCTACTTTGCGCAACTTGCACATGAGGCTGGACTCCCGGCCGGGGTGTTCAACGTTGTTCAAGGTCTTGGACCGGAGGCCGGTGCACCACTGACCATGAATCCCGATGTTGCGCGCATCTGCTTCACCGGTTCGGTTCCCACCGCCAAGGTGATCGCACGCAACGCGGCCGAGAATCTCATCCCCTGTTCATTCGAACTCGGCGGCAAGAGCCCCACGGTGATCCTGGATGATGCCGATCTCGATTTAGCCGTTGATCTGGCCATTGAGCAATATGACAACGCCGGTCAGGTCTGTCTGGCCGGGACGCGCTTGCTCGTTCAGGAAGGGATCGCAGAGGCCTTCGCCACCCGATTCGCCGAACGCGCTGCGCACATTCGTCAGGGCGATCCGCGCGATGAAGCCACCCAGATCGGGCCCAATATCCATCTCAAACACATCGAACGCGTCCAGGGCTTCATCGATCGCGCAAAGTCAGATGGAGCAACCGTTGCCTACGGCGGTGACGTCAATACTGATCTGGGCACCCACTACTTCAAGCCCACACTCATCATCGATGCTCCGAGCGGCAGTGAGATTCTCACCCAGGAAGTCTTCGGCCCGGTGCTCACCATGCAGACTTTCAGCACGGATGAGGAAGGTCTTGAACTTGCCAATGGCACCGAATTCGGTCTCGCCGCATGTGTGGTCAGTGGAAATCGCGAACGCGCCGAAGAGTTCTGCAAATTCCTGGTGGCAGGAACCATCTGGGTGAACTGCTTCTTCGTACGTGATCTCGCAGCACCTTTTGGCGGTTCCAAGCGTTCGGGTATCGGCCGCGAAGGCGGCATTTGGTCATTTGATTTCTATGCAGATGTGAAGAACACGGTGTACGCACCGAACGGATGGAAGGAGTAGTCATGGGTGAGGTTGTAGGTGCAGCACTTCTGGCTCACGTGCCCACCATCATGTTGCCGGAGAGCACCCGCAAGGAGCTGAATGAAGGCAAGGAGATCAGTCTGGTTCCAGGCCTCCAGAAACTGCGGAAAGACAAGTTCGACACCTTGGACTACGACACAGTGATCGTTCTTGATTCGCATTGGGCGACAACAGTTGAATTTGTTGTTACCGCCCAGGATCGGCGTGCAGGTCTGTTCACCTCGGAAGAGCTTCCCCGGGGCATGTGCAGAATTCCCTTCGACTTCCCTGGTGATCCCGATCTCGCCCATGCGATTGCGGCCGAGGGTTCGGCAGCGGGTACCTGGATCACCGCGATCGATGATCCCTACCTCCCCATCTTCTACGCAACGATCAACCTGTGGGATTTCCTCGGCCGCGGATTACCCGATAAGCGTTGGATGTCTGTCAGCGTGTGCCAAACCGGCGATACCGAGGATTTCCTTCGGGCCGGCCGTGCCATCGGAGCAGCCATCAAAAAGTCTGACCGCAAGGTGCTCCTGATCGCATCCGGCGCCTTGTCCCATACCTTCTGGCCATTGCGCGAAATCCGGGATCACGAGGCCAGCGATCCGGCACATATCTTCACGCCCGAGGCATATGCCGCCGATCTCCAGCGTTTGGAATGGTTCGCCGAGGGCAATCACGCTCGCGTACTAGAAACCATGCCCGAGTTCCTGACGTTCAAACCCGAAGCTCGATTCGCGCACTATCTGATGATGATCGGCGCCATGGGTGAAGCAGATGTGATTGCACCCGGTGAGCTCTACAGCGAGTACGAAAATTCTGTCGGAACCGGGCAAGTGCACATTTGGTTCGAGCGCCCCGAATCGGGCTGGACCCGAAAGGCAGTTGCCGCATGACCGAGTTTCGCCGAATCCTTCTCGATGGCTACCCCTGCCAGGTAGTGCGCGAGGGAGAGAACCTCATTGCCGCAGATGGTCGCGTGGTTGCCATCGCAGATGCGATTCATTTGCCGCCCGTGGAGCCAACAAAGATCATCTGCGTGCACCTTAACTACGACTCCCGCACAAGAGAGTTCATGACGAAGTTGCCACCCGCACCCACCTACTTCCACAAGCCCATCACCTCACTGAATTCCCACGATGCCGCCGTGGTGCGTCCCAGTGGATGCAAGTGGTTGAACTACGAGGGTGAGATCGTGATCGTGATCGGCAAGACCTGCCGAAATATCGCCCCGGAGGATGCTGGCGAATACATCGCCGGCTACACCGTGGGCAACGATTACGGCCTCCACGATTTCCGCGATACAGACGCCGGCTCCATGCTCCGCGTCAAGGGGTCAGACACCTTGGCTCCCATCGGACCGGGAGTTGTCACCGATTGGGACCCACGCGGCAAGCGAATTAGAACCATCGTCAACGGTGAGGTGAAGCAGGACGACACCACCGACGGCATGGAATGGGACATGAACTATCTGGTGGCTGACATTGCGCGCACCATCACCCTGGTGCCTGGGGATCTCATTTTTTCGGGCACCCCCGCCAATTCCCGCACCGTCTATCCCGGTGACGTAGTCGAGGTTGAGGTTGAGGGGCTTGGCACCCTGCGAAACCTGATCGTCGAAGGTCCTACCCCGATCCGTACTGACGTGGGCGCCCAGCCCACCGAGAGCGAAGAGGTTATTTCCACTGCGCAGGGTGGGGATTGGGAGTTCCGCGGAATCCGCACCCCGTCTAAGGATCTTTACCCATCCCTTGTCAACGAGGAAATGCCTGAGTAGAGCACGCACGAAGGAGAGAAAATGATCACCATCACCGTAGATATGGATCAGTGCCAGCACTATGGCCAGTGCTGCTT
>JBJOIE010000198.1:0-9843 GCA_046047295.1 Actinomycetota bacterium
ATCGTGTCCTTGGGTGGCCGTGCGGGTACCGGAAAAAGTGCATTGGCGCTATGTGCCGGATTAGAGGCGGTCATGGAGCGGCGCCAACACCGCAAGGTCATCGTGTTTAGGCCCCTCTACGCAGTTGGTGGCCAGGAATTGGGTTACCTACCCGGAAGTGAAAACGAGAAGATGTCACCGTGGGGGCAGGCGGTTTTCGACACATTGAATGCAGTCACCACCCCTGAGGTTGTCGATGAAATCGTCGATCGCGGAATGCTGGAAGTTCTTCCCCTCACCCATATCCGCGGCCGATCACTTCATGATGCGTTTGTGATTGTTGATGAAGCACAATCACTCGAACGTAATGTGCTCCTGACCGTGCTCTCGCGAATCGGACGCGATAGTCGCGTGGTACTCACCCATGATGTGGGCCAGCGCGACAACCTTCGCGTGGGCCGCTATGACGGTGTGGTCGCGGTGGTGGAGAAGCTCAAGGGTCATCCGCTCTTCGCGCACGTGACCCTCACCCGATCCGAGCGCTCACCGATCGCCGCGCTCGTCACCGAGATGCTCGAAGACACCGTTCTGTAGTTCTGCGATTCGGTCATAAACCTGTGGATAGCCGCGTGAGATAGCCCATTCTTGGTGAATTCTGCGGCGAAATGTCCGAATTGTGGGTGTCTTCAGGTGACAGAAGTCGGACTCATTTGGCACGGTAGTGCGTCGGATCATGAGTTTCGTTTTCGGAGGTGAGCGCATGGGTAGGCCTTTGTCGGCTACTGCTGCGATCGCCGCAGTGTTCGTCAGTGCCAGCGTGGTGCTGGCTCCGAGCGCATATGCCGAGGAACGCATCCAACTTGCCGTCCCCGCCGAGGAGGCACCTGCGGCTCCTGAGGTGCCATCGCCTGTGGGCAATCCGGAGGAAGACCCCTCCCTAGCTCCGGCCGGAGATGGGGAGAACGCTGACTTCACCGTTGACCCAGTTGAGCGCATCGCTCGGGAACTTGCCCATGCTTTGGGTTCGCAGCAGTCACTCGATTTCCGCGGACTTGCCCCCAGCCTTTATCAGGGGAAGTGGTTCATGCCCGGTAAGGAAGATGTGCGCAAGTGCATCATCGATCGGGAAAGTAATGCCAACTACAAGGCGGTGAGTGCCGGTGGGCTCTACCGCGGCGCGTATCAGTTCTCTCGCGGGCTGGCCATCGGTGCCACCCACATGATGGAGAAGGAAGTGCGCAAGGAATTTGGTGACTCCGCCGTGGAGATCGTGCAGCGTTTACGGCAAATGCCCATCCAGCAGTGGAACCGCTACTGGCAAGACCGCGCTTTTTGGACCATCTGGCGCAATGGCAAGGGCTCTAGCCACTGGGGTGGCGGCGCCTGGTCCTGCCGCAACAATTAGCGCACGTGCGTGAAGTGCCTATTTCGGTGGTCCGACGGGTATCTGAGTAATAGGGCGCAGGGTCTCCGCGAAGAAGTCATTGCCCTTGTCATCCACCACAACGAATGCCGGAAAATCGCGCACCTCGATGAGCCAGACAGCTTCCATTCCCAATTCTGGGAAATCGAGCACTTCAACCTTGGTGATGTTGTCTTGGGCCAGGATCGCAGCAGGACCGCCAATAGATCCCAGGTAGAAGCCGCCGTTTTCCTGACAGGCCTTGGTGACCGCAGTGCTGCGATTACCTTTGGCCAACATCACGAATGAGCCGCCATTCTTTTGAAAGAGATCCACGTAGGAATCCATGCGTCCTGCGGTGGTGGGACCAAAGGATCCTGATGCGTAACCTTCGGGTGTCTTGGCAGGCCCGGCGTAATACACCGCGTGGTTCTTCATGTATTCCGGCATCGGTTCACCGCGATCAAGCATCGCTTTGATACGCGCATGCGCTAGATCACGGGCTACCACAAGTGGTCCAGAGAGGGAGACACGAGTGCGAATGGGTAGCCTGCTCAGTTCCTCGCGTATCTCAGACATGGGCCGATTGAGATCAATGCGCACCACCGTGTCATCAAGGTGCTCATCGGTGACCTCAGGAAGGTAATGGGCGGGCTCTCGGTCAAGCTCCTCGAGGAAAACGCCATCGGGGGTGATCTTGGCCTTTGCCTGGCGGTCTGCAGAGCATGAGACGGCGATGGCCACCGGGCAGGAGGCGCCATGGCGCGGTAGGCGAATCACGCGAACGTCGTGGCAGAAGTACTTTCCACCGAACTGCGCGCCGATGCCGAATCCGCGGGTCATTTCCAGGACTTCTGCCTCCATGGCTAGATCGCGGTAGCCGTGTCCATCAGGTGTTCCATGCAGGGGCAGGTTGTCCAAGTACTTGGCGCTCGCGAGCTTTGCCGCCTTCACGGCGAATTCGGCACTCGTCCCACCGATCACGATGGCAAGGTGATACGGCGGACATGCAGCCGTGCCGATGCTCCGCAATTTTTCATCAAGGAACTTGGTGAGTGATTCCGGATTGAGCAGCGCGGTGGTTTCTTGGTAAAGAAAGCTCTTATTCGCACTTCCTCCGCCCTTGGCCATGAAGAGGAAGTCATAGGAAAGTTCGTGACCAGGGTGGGTATCGGAGTAGATCTCGATCTGTGCTGGAAGGTTGGTGCCGGTATTTCGTTCCTCCCACATAGACAGCGGCGAGAGTTGGGAGTAACGCAGGTTGAGGTTCTGATAGGCATCGAAAACGCCGCGGGAAATGTGTTCCTCATCCTGGCCGCTGGTGAGCACCTGCTGACCGCGTTTGCCCATGATGATCGCGGTGCCGGTGTCTTGGCACATGGGGAGCACGCCACCCGCTGAAACATTC
The DNA here is from genome assembly GCA_046047295.1 of Actinomycetota bacterium. Lineage (GTDB taxonomy): Bacteria > Actinomycetota > Actinomycetes > S36-B12 > S36-B12 > VGCC01. Next base: position 2,790 of record JBJOIE010000198.1, read on the forward strand.
GCGTTCTTAAGAAGGTCAAGTGCAACGAATCGATCATTCGGTGAGGCTTCAGGGTCTTTCAGGATGGAGGCGAGTTGGGCGAGATGGGCTGGGCGAAGCAGGTGCGAAATGTCTTTGATGGCTTCATAGGTGAGTAAACGCAGTGCTTCGGGGGCAACCTCGAGGAAGGTACGGTCACCAAGTTGCTGGGTGGTTACTCCTTCGGTGGTGATGAGCCGGTATTTCGTCTCATCCGGTCCGAGCGGGAGCAGATCCGTATAAGTGAACCCTGGGGAGTGTGAAGTAGCCACAGAGTCAGCGTAGATGCTCAGGCGCGGCGGGTGAACCACCAATACGCATACGGCGGCACGGCGATGCTCTGCGCGCTGCGTCCGGTGAGATCAACATCACTCTCACCGATGTTTTCGAAGAGCTCGTGGCCCAGCACAGTGGAGATGGGCCAGGTGTCGATCGCTCGCACCTCATCGCTGAGGTTGTAGACCTCAACCATGGAACCAGCCGGATGTGTTCGGGTGACGAAAAGAACTGCTGGATCAGAGGCAGGCGCCACTCGGCTAGACGTGGTTGCATGCAAACCAGGAAGGGCTTTACGCGCCCGAATGAGGTTTCGAATCCCAGCGTTGATACGCGTGGCCGCTGCATGGGGCGTGGAAGTCCACGGCATGGATGGGCGGTGCATCCAACGGTTATCCCCGGCCTTCGCCGGATCACTGAGGTACTCGTCGGTGTTTAGTAGACCGAGTTCATCACCCATATAGAGCAGGGGGAGCCCACCAAATCCAAAGACAATTGCGTAGGCACAGAGCAATCGATCAATGGCGGTAGCGAGCGCCTCAGCACTTGTGGATTCGAGCGCAGTTTCGATGCCGGCCAGACTCGCGGCGCTGCCTGAGGTGCGGCGATCACCCGTTACTGGATTGGCTTGAAAGTGCGCACCGCGTGCGTAGCTGCCGGGAAAATCACCAGCGTAGAAATCAGCAAGGAATGCCCGGTGTAGATATCCGTCAACGCCCGCTTGCGATGCATCGAAATCATCAATTGCCCAACCGATGTCATCATGGCAACGCAAGTAGGTTGCCCATGAAGTGGTACTCGGGGTGGGTGCAAATCTCTCTAGCGCCGTGACGAGCAGCCGTGAATCGCGTGCCGCGAGAGCTGACCAAATCTGCACCATGAGCGAGTTGTGATACGCCAGGTCAGACACCTTCCCTGCATGCTCACCTGATCCCAAATACGCCTGAACATCCTGTGGGCCAACAATGGCCTCGGCTTTGAAGATGAGCGCTGGTGCCACGATGTGGCTGAAGGCCCGCAGTGCCTGCGTAATGCTGTGCACCTCGGGTTGGTTCTGGCAGTTGGTGCCCTCCCGTTTGAAGATAAATGCGATGGCATCTAGGCGCAGGCAATCCACTCCTTGATTGGCAAGGAAGCCGATGATGTCTGCGTATTCGCAGAAGACATCTGGATTAATCCAGCGCACGTCCCATTGCCAGGAATTGAAGGTGGTCCATACCCAGCCCTCGAGTTCATCGCTCCAGGTGAAGTTTCCGGGAGCGAAGGCCGGAAAAACCTCGGGCAGCGTCTTCTCGAAGCGATCCGGGATGGTGTGATCGGGATAGATGTAGAAGTACTCGCGGTATTTCGCTTCGCCGGCCTTCGCTCGGGTAGCCCACTCGTGTTCTTCGGCAACGTGGTTGAGCACTAGGTCGAGGGTGAGCGAAATTCCAGCTGCATGTAGTTGCTTGGCGAGTGTGGCGAGATCATCCATCGTTCCCAGATCAGCGCGCACGGTGCGGTAATCGGCCACTGCGTAGCCACCATCATTGGGGTCGGGACGTGGGGTGAGAAGCGGCATGAGGTGGAGGTAGGTCACCCCAAGATCGGTGAGGTAATCGATGTGCGTGCCCACACCGGCCAAATTTCTGGCGAAGAGGTCCGTATAGGCCACGTAGCCGAGTTGCTGGGAATCTTGGAACCAGTCTGGGCGCAGTACGCGCTGGTGATCGCGGGCACGCAGTTCAGCTGGGCGGGCAGCGATAGTTCTCACCATGATGTCGATAAGTGGATCGAGGATGTGATCGAGGGAATAAATCTCGGCGAGCCCATCGAGGAGGTCATCGCCCCAACGATCGAAGCGATCGAGCACCTGGCTGGTGAAGTCTGCGCTGCAACTACTCTGCTGAGCTAGACCGGCTTGTAAGCGTTTGCGCGCGAGGATGAAGTGTTGTTCGTGGGTGTTCGTCATTGCGTCATGGCTCCGCGTTACGAAGGACTACCAAAATCTACGGCGCTGTAACGGGAAAGCTTGGCTAATCGGTGCTCGGATCGCACCTCACGGATGGTGCCACTCTTCCCGCGCATCACAATGGAATGAGTGGTGGGGCCATCTGGTGTGTAACGCACCCCTTCGAGCAATTCACCATCGGTGATCCCCGTGGCACAGAAGAAGATGTTTTCGCCACGCACCAGATCGGTAGTGGTGAGCACGCGGTCAAGATCATGGCCGGCGTCAAGTGCCTTGCGGCGTTCCTCCTCATCCTTGGGCCACAAGCGCGCTTGAATGGCACCACCCATGCAATACATCGCGCATGCCGCGATGATGCCTTCGGGAGTGCCACCGATGCCAGCGAGCATGTCCACGCCGGTGCCCGGTCGAGCAGCCATGATCGCTCCGGCAACATCGCCATCGGTGATGAACTTGATTCGCGCACCAGCAGAGCGCACCTGTTCAACAAGGTCATCGTGGCGGGGACGATCCAGGATGCAGACGGTGAGATCCGCTACGGACTCACCCTTGGCCTTTGCCACCTGTTGGAGATTCCATTCCATCGGGCGGGTGATGTCGATGGAGTCGGCTGCTTCTGCACCCACCACGAGCTTTTCCATATAGAAGACGGCAGAGGGATCAAACATGGCACCGCGCTCGGTTACGGCGATCACTGAGAGCGCATTGGGCATCCCCTTTGCCGCCAAGGTGGTGCCGTCGATGGGATCCACCGCAACGTCAGCTTCGGCGCCGGAGCCATCACCCACGCGTTCACCGTTGAACAACATCGGGGCATTGTCCTTCTCGCCCTCACCGATCACCACGGTTCCGTTCATGGAAACAGAACCGATCAGCATCCGCATGGCGTTAACAGCAGCGCCATCGGCCCCGTTCTTATCGCCGCGCCCCACCCAGCGCGCTGCTGCCATCGCCGCGGCCTCGGTGACGCGTACGAGTTCGAGGGCGAGGTTGCGATCTGGCACCTCGTTACTGCTCGCCTCGCTGCTGCCCATTGCCATTCCATCAGCGTAGTGCGGCCAAGTGGTGCGCAACAGTGCTCACAGGGGAAGATGGGAGTGTGAGTTCACCCCAACCCACCGGCCGGAGGAATTCCACCCTGCGCAAGAGCGTGCGAGACATGGTGCTCTCCATGGGTCTGGTACTTGGGGTCATTGGCTTGATCATGGTGCTCACCGTGCGCACCCAACCCGATCCGGTGCGCGAGGTGAACATCACCCAGGCCCTGGTCACGGCCCGAACGGAGGCGGAATTTGAACCCCTCGTACCGGGCCTTGCAGACCTTAGGGCCACGAGTGCGCGGTGGCAGGTCACGCCAGCTTCGGAGGCTGCACGGGTATGGCACGTGGGGTACGTAACACCGGATGAGGAATATCTGCAGGTCACGCAGGCGCTGATTGACGATCCTGATTACATCGCCGAACAGACCCTCGATGGAGTGCCGGGGGAGGTCGTGGACGTGGACGGCACCGCGTGGCAGATCTACCAAAGCCCGGGGCGAGTCTCGGTGGTATCGACAACCGATGGAGTGACCACGATCGTGGGCGGAAGCAGCACGGTGGAGGCCGTGCTCACCGCGGCAGGAAGCCTGACCGAAGCGCAGTAGGACTACTCCTCGCTCGTCAGCCTTGCCTGGGCGCGCCCAAGCCATTCCTGACACACGGCGGCGAGCACTTCTCCGCGATCCCAGAGCTCGAGTGATTCTTCTAAGGTGAGCCCACCACCTTCTAGTTGTTTGACGATGCTGGCGAGTTCCTCGCGTGCTTGCTCATAACTGGGCTCTTCGCCGGTCTTCTTGGTAGCCATCATCCTCTCCCTTGGTCCGCAGGCTCACTGCTTGACGTTGCGCCGAATACTCCGGCGGCAACTCGGATACGTAGGTGTTCGCCCGTGGGTGCGTCCTTTGGTGATGTGACTATGTGGCCATCGTTTCGCGTCACGATGGCGTAGCCGCGTTCGAGGGTGTGTGCCGGTGAAAGTGCACGCAATTGGGCAGTGAGGTGATCAATATCTAATGAAGAAGTGTCAATCATCCGTTCGAGTGCTAGGTGCATCCTCCGGCGTTGATCATCCATCTGTTCCGTTGCTCGCGTGATGGTGCTGATGATCGCTTGACGCGCCCGGCGCTCGAGATCATCGATCAGTGCATGTTCCTGGGCCAGATCCGGCACGATCCGCTTTGCTGCATCCGTGGGAGTGGAGGCTCGCAGGTCTGCCACCAAATCCAGGATGGGCACATCCTGTTCATGGCCGATGGCACTAACCACGGGTGTTCGAGCTGATGCCACGGCGCGTATCAAGGTTTCATTGCTGAACGGGAGCAGATCCTCCACGCTTCCGCCACCGCGGGCTATGACGATTACGTCAACGTCTGCGATCGCATCAAGTTCGGCGAGTGCTCCCACAATCTCGGGCACCGCCTGCACGCCTTGAACGGCGACCTCGCGCACTTCGAAGGCCATACCGGGCCAACGATCTTCCGTATTGATCAAGACATCTCGCATCGCGGCACTCGCCCTGCCGCAGATCAAGCCGATGCGCCGCGGGATGAAGGGCAGTGGCGTTTTGCGCTCCGGCGCGAAGAGGCCTTCGGCGGCCAGCAACACCTTGAGCCGTTCAAGTGAAGCGAGGAGATCGCCAATTCCTACGGCTCGAATTTCGCGTGCCCGGAGTTGGAGTGAACCCTGCCCCATCCAGAACTCAGGCCGCGCCCACACGATGATGCGTTGGCCCTCTTCCAGGGGTGGGTCCACGCTGCCAACGAGTTGCGCATCGGCCACGATCTTCAGCGATACCTCTGTATCGGTATCGCGGAGCACGAGAAATTGATTACGTGCCCCCGGGCGACCACGGAATTCAGCAACCTGACCCTCGATCCACACTGCTCCGAGTTGGCCAATCCAATCGGAGAGGGCTCGGGAGATTGCCCGGACGGGTGCCGGAGATTCCGCACTCGTCTCTAAGGCCATGCGCCAGCCTAAGCACAGAATCCGGTTCGCACCTACGATGGCACCGATGGATATGCACTCGTCATCTTTCTTGGGAGCACGTCAGCGTGAGCGATAAGCGAGTCCTTTTGGCAGCCCCCCGCGGATACTGCGCGGGTGTGGATCGTGCCGTCATAACGGTGGAGAAGGCACTTGAAGTGCATGGGGCCCCGGTCTACGTGCGCAAGCAAATCGTGCATAACAAACACGTGGTGAACACCCTCGAATCCCGCGGTGCGATTTTCGTGGATGAACTAGATGAGGTTCCCGAAGGCTCCATCGTGGTGTTCTCCGCGCACGGTGTTGCGCCATCGGTGCATTCCGAGGCCGCGGATCGGAACCTCAAGACCATCGACGCCACCTGCCCCCTGGTGACAAAGGTTCATTCCGAGGCCAAGCGCTTCGCATCCGACGGCTATCAGATTTTGCTCATCGGCCACGAAGGCCATGAAGAGGTGGTGGGCACCATGGGTGAAGCACCGGAAGCAATGACCCTGGTGGACAACCCCCAGGCTGCTCGTGAAGTTGAGATAAGAGATTCCAGCAAACTCGTCTGGCTTTCCCAAACAACGCTGTCGGTGGACGAGACCCTGGAAACCGTCGGAGCGCTTCAGGAGCGCTTTCCTGGCTTGGAAAGCCCGCCGAGTGACGATATTTGCTATGCCACACAGAATCGGCAGGGCGCGGTGAAGGAAATTGCGCCGCAGTGTGATGTGGTGATCGTGGTCGGTTCCGGAAATTCGTCGAATTCGGTTCGTTTGGTGGAAGTGGCTTTAGAAGCTGGCGCGCGGGCCTCCTACCGAATTGACTCAGCAGATGAGATCGACCCTGCTTGGTTGGCAGATGCGCGCACCGTGGGGTTGACGAGTGGGGCTTCAGTTCCAGAAATCCTGGTAGATGAGGTTCTGGCTTATCTCAATGACCATGATTTCTGCCATGTGGAAGAAGTAACCACTGCCCAGGAATCCTTGATCTTCGCTTTGCCGCCAGAACTGCGCAAGGACATTAAAGCCGCATCACGCGCGGCGGCGGCGCAAAGCGACAATCAGTAGCGCAATACCGGTGGATCCCACGATCCACATCCAGTTATTGCCCAACGTGAAGAACACGTCTACCAAACGTCCGGTGATCGACGAGGCATTCAGATTGACCTGACCTGCTGTAAGTGTGATGAGTAGAAAGCCGATCGGCGGGGCGAGGATCGCGGTGACATCATCGGCACCTCGCACGAGCAGTGCGGCTGCGGCTGCCACGATGATCATCACGATTCCGGTGATTGCGTTCGGAGCAGATCCGAAGATGAATGCCTGGAGAAGCGCCACGATGGTAGGCACCAGGAGAACCAGGGCATATACGCCGAGAGCGGTGAGTGTGCCGTCTTTCTTATTGCCGGCCAGTGGCGCAGGGCGCGGAGCGAACTCCTCGATTGGCTGGGCAGCTGGTGCCATCTCATCGATGACCATCAGGGAGCCCGGTGCGGCCATGTCTTCGGAGATGCGCACAATTTCCGGAGCACCGTGATCCGCTGCCCGCGGGCCACCGTTTCTCACCGTGCGCAGGCGCCCCGCTTGGCTCGTGGTGAGCGCTGGGATTGCTTCGGGAAGGTGTTCGGCGCCAACCGAGCGGTACAGGCGTCCCTCGCGATCGCTGACTGCCACTACGCCGTCAGCAACCTCGAGAAGTTCGTCGGAGGAAGCCTCACTGACGATCACTTCATCGACGTTCACTTCATCAACGATCACGTCTTCGACGCTTTCCTGTTCATGAATTGCGACCTGCTCAG
>JBJOIE010000199.1:0-21165 GCA_046047295.1 Actinomycetota bacterium
GACGACCACGACGACCACGACGACCACGACGACCACGACGACCACGACGACCACGACGACCATGACGATCATGACGATCATGACGATCATGACGATCATGACGATCATGACGATCATGACGATCATGACCACGACCATGACCATGGTGAACACCGACACGCGGTGGTTCTGGTGTGGCGAAATTGGCGGTGGGCATGCATTGACCCGGAAACCGGTGCGGAGCAGCCGGTCACTGACGAGCTAGCGGCGCGATTGAGTCCGGAAGTCATTGAACTGATACCCGTACTTCCCCGTCAGTCGGCTCGTATTCGCGATGTCTTGCGTCTTGGTGTGCGAGGAAGTTCACGAGATCTCTGGCGAGTAGTGCTACTTACAGCGCTATTGGCAGGAATGTCGTTCTTCACCCCATTCCTTCTTGGGCAGCTAGCGAACCTGTTTACCGCTCAAGCGGGCGTCACCGCTTTCGCGGCGATCTTCGTTGCCTTGATTGCAGTAGCGGCAGTCGGTGCACTGTGGCAAGTTGCGCGCTCTCTCGCAATGCTCAGAATCCGTGCACGCGGCACTGCAATTGCTAGCGGTGCACTATGGGAGCGGGCTATCCGTGAGCCCGCAAGCTGGCACAACGCCATCCCACTTGGAGACAGGATCGCGCAAGCGACAGCCGTCGGTGGTGCTTCCGGAGCGCTCAATGATGCAACGATCGCTCGATTGCTGGATACTGCGATCATCATTGGGTCACTCGCAGCTGTTGCTACTACCAATGGCGCTCTACTAGCTTCTGTCCTCGTTCTCATCACGGTCCAGATTTCTGTGGCCGTTGTCCTTATTCGGCTGTCATCCCGCAAGGCCACAGAACGGATTGACGCAGCTGCTGCTACCAATGGTCGCCTCATCGAGATCATGAGGGCGGTCAACCGAATTCGCGTCGCAGGAGCCGAATCGCGGGTGTTCCTCAAGTGGTCGCAACTTCAGGCGCGATATGCACAGGCAGATCAAGGTCTGCGGCGGTTGAGCATGTATCAGGGCCTCATCACGTCCATTTGGCCAGTTGTTGGCTTGATCGTGATAGTCCTCGTCACTGCAGCATCGAAGGCGAGCTTCGGTCAGTTCCTCACCGCCCAAACGGCAACAGCTATCGCGGGAACGGCGGTAGCAGCGGCCTCATTCGCTTCGGCCTCGGCATTGGTTGCCCGTCGATATATGGCGAAAGCGAAGCCTCTCCTTGCGAGCGAGCCAGAATCAGGCGCTGATGGAATTCCGCCGGGTGTGATCAGTGGTGGAATTGAGACGCGCGATCTCGTCTTCCGCTATGCACCGGGCCTTGCGCCCGTGCTAAACGAGGTGAGCATCTCGGTGAGACCAGGCGAACAATTAGCTGTGGTGGGCCCTTCGGGCTGCGGAAAATCAACGTTGATGCGAGTTATCCTTGGGCTTGAGGAGCCGGAATCGGGTGTCATCCTTGTTGATAACAAGGACCTTGCATCCCTCAATCGTCCGGCGGTGCGTCGACAAATTGGCTCGGTCCTTCAGTCGTCGCAGTTGCTGCCGGGCCCTATCCGTGCCAACGTTGATATGGGGCGTGGATTGACCACAAGCGAAATTTGGGAGGCGCTTTACGCAGCGTCCGTCGGTGATGACGTGAAGGCAATGCCCATGGGTTTGGATACGCCGGTTTCCGATGGCGCGGGAACAATCTCCGGTGGTCAGCGGCAACGAATTCTTATTGCGCGGGCTCTCGCAGGAAATCCCCGCATGCTCTTTCTCGACGAAGCCACGAGTGCTCTGGACAACATCACCCAGGCGGAAGTTGTTGAGTCACTTCAGAATCTGCGCATCACGCGCGTCGTAATTGCGCATCGGCTTTCTACCATCCGTGAGGCAGATCGCATTATCGTGTTGGACGCAGGCCGAGTTGTGCAGGAGGGCACCTACGATGAGCTGTATGCCGCACCGGGGCATTTCCGTGAATTGGCGCTGCGCCAACAGGCATAGTTGGTTGGAAATCGAAGTTGCTTCGCTTGAAGTTTGACACATGAGCCAACTCTCTTTGTTCGAAGTTATCAGACGATCTCCTTACCGTGGCTTCTTCGTGGGAGAAGGTTTCCAGGCATTTGGTCTGGCTGCTGGAACGACGGGCCTGGTCATCCAAGTAGCTTCAGATACGGGAAACGCGGCCCTAAGTGTCGGAGTCATGGTTGCGCCATCTGTTGCAGCGGTTGTCTTTTCACCGGCTGTCACCCCGGCGTTGAAGCGCCTCGGGTTCTACCAGGGACTCGTGAGTTCCTACTTACTTGCAATTCTCGCGATACTCGCCGTCACAGCGATATCCGCTGGGACGATGGCCGCATCGTTACTGGCGATCATCTTGATGTTCATACTCGGGGCGGTTAACACCATACATACTCCGGCGGTCTTTGCCACATTGAGTTGGTTAGTTGGTGAGGCCAACATTCCGAAAGGAATTGCCTCCACGCAGGTGCGACAGGCGCTTGCTTGGGTGATCGGTCCTATCGTTGGTGCATCCCTTATCGCGGTGTCGGGCGGAAGGCTACTGCTGCTCATCGTTGCGGCGACCTACGCCATAGCGCTCGTCCCCTACTTGGCCAATCGGCAACTCTTCCGCACTCAGCAGCAGCAGCTGCTTGCGGAAATGCAAGAAGATCCAGATGCAATGGCCTCGCTGATGGAGACGGGAGTCGAGGAGTACCAAGACGCTAACCGATGTCAGGTCTCCCTCGCGCCCTCACCCGGCGCCTGGGGATTCCTGGCGCTACTCAAACATCGGAACTTCGCCTTTGTCATCGCCGTTGCGCTAGTCATCTATCTGGTGCTGGGAACTTTCTCGAGCCTTACCGGCCCATGGCTGGTGCTTGACGTAGGTGTGGTCATGATGGCCACGGGTGCCTTCTACTCGGTGCGCTCCATCGCATCCTTACCTGGTGCCTTCCTTGTCGAATGGGCGACGGAGCGGATAGGGGTCAGCAAGACACTGCTCCTGTTCTCAGGTCTGATCGCCGGTGGAACCCTCATCGCCGCTGCCGGCGCTACTTGGCTACCCCTGGCTTACCTAGGCATGGCGATCTTCGGGATCTCGTACTACTCGGCAACGACTGTGTTGTCTTTGAGTCTCATCGCGTTGGTCTTCGGCAAGTCTTTGCGTGTGCAAGCGCAGACACTTTTCTCCTTCGCCAAGGGGATAGCGTCCTTCGCATTCATCGGTGTGGGAGTTCTCGCAGATGCCATTGGTATCACTACCGTTCTCGTTGCGGCATCCATTATGGGTATGGGGCTGCTTCTCTTCATGCGTTACGGAATGGCTGGCATGTGGAATGAAATGGTGGTCTTGCATGACTGTGAGCGGGAAGCAGCCAATGAGCCGGACTCAAGATGAGCACCGTTTCACTCGGGGGCATTATCCGACAGGTCCCGTATCGATGGTTCTTTATCGCTGAAACCTGTCAGTCGTTTGGTCTTGTGGCAGGTGCCACAGGGATGGTGATTAAGGTCGCCGCCGAAACCGAGAACACGGCATTGGCAGTGGGCGTTACTGCCGCTCCGGCCTTGGCCGCCATTGTGGCTTCCCCGCTGGTCTATCCCTTGCTCACGAAGGCCGGTCTCTATCGCTCACTGATCGGCACCTACCTGGCCGCGATCGCTGGGCTCGCGTTCGCTGGATTGTGCCTGTCGCTGAATGCACCAATTGCCATTGTTTCCATCTTCCTGATGTTCCTACTCGGTGCCGTGAACTCTTTCCACACCCCAGCCGTGTTCGCAACATTGGGATGGCTGGTGGGAGAGGATCGAGTTGCGAAGGGAATTTCATCTATCCAGCTACGTATCGGCATTTCCTGGGTTGCCGGTCCTGTAGTTGGGGCGCTGCTCGTCGGAGTGGGAGACGGGGTAGCGCTTGTGGCGGTGGTGGCTACCTGCTACGCCGTAGCGCTCTTTCCCTACGTTTTCCAGGGCAATTTCATCCGTGGACCAGAGCGAGAGTTGTTCTCGGACACCTCCCCCCATGTCGAAGAAAAGCTCATTCGCTCAGGTGTCGAGGAGTACCAAGAAGCCAATCGCTGCCGTGTGACTCAGGCCCCCACGCCCGGTGCTTGGGGCTTCCTCAACCTGCTTGCGAACCCGATCAATGCTTTTGTTGCGGCCCTATTCGTGGTTCTCTATCTCTTTCTCGGGGGGCTCGCGGGTCTCATCGCACCGTGGCTAGTGGTTGACCTGCATCTCTCCATGACTTCGGTCGGCCTACTGGTAATGCTCGGCGCCGTTGCTTCACTGCCCGGTTTCGCATCCGTGGACTGGCTCGTAGCACGTGCTGGACTCACGCGAGCCTTCGACATTTATGTGCTGCTCATCACCGCTGCCACGGTCGTGGCGCTTGGCGGAGTGCTATGGCGACCCCTAGCATTCCTGGGAGTGGCATTGTTTGGGCTGGCGTTCTTTCCAGCAACCAACAGTCTCATCCTCACAACGATGACTCTTGTATTCGGTCCCGGTAATCGAGCGCCATCGCAGACTCTTTACGCCTTCTTCCGAGGGCTCATGTCCATAGCCTTCGTTGTCGTCGGATTACTCGCCGATCGTATTGGAACGACCCAGGTCATCGCTGCGTTGTTGGTGATTGGCCTGTTCCTTTTTGTTGTCATGCGCGTAGTTCTCCGCACACGCTGGAATGAGATGGTCAGTGTGCATGAGTGTGAAAGTGCCTAGGCCCTTTCATTCAAGCCAACCTTCTTCACGGGCTGCCTGATACAAGTGAACTTTGGTAGGTAGCGGGTTTCCCGCTCTCGCATACTTCGCTCGAACTCGTTTGATGTACTCGTTGACTGTTGATTCGGAGACACCCATTCGTCGCGCGACAGAGGCCATCTTCATTCCTGAGGCATACAGTGTGACCGCAATGCGCTCTTGTTCCGAGATAGCAATAGAAGGGCTGGAAATGATCGCCTGAGCGATGTCTGGCGACATGTACTGTTCGCCGCGCATCGCCGAATCGATTGCTTGCACCAATTCATCGAAGGGGGCCTGTTTGGATACGAAGCCAACTACCCCGATTGCTAGCCCCTTGCTCACCAAGGCTCGATCGATCATGGCGCTGACAATGATGACGGGAGTGTTCGTGCCCACCAGGCGCTCAATATTGCTAGCTGACGTGCTGCCATCACCTAGATCAAGGTCAAGTAGCACGCAGTCCACGGTGCTCGCGGATATCGCTGCGACTGCTTGGTCTACTTGGGAGCCCGTGTATTCGAAGCGCGAGTCGGGGTAGCGAGCCTGCAATTGAGACTGGTAACCATCGAGGACCAATCGGTGATCATCGACTAAGGCGAATACCGGCACAATCGCTCCTTTCTCACCAAAAATATCGGGGAGCCACCCGTGAGAGAGTCCAGCCTGCTAAGAATGTCGCTTGTGGAGTCTGTTGGCGAGCCTCATCGGGCGAATGTGAAGGCTGGCCCCGAAACTTCAGCACTCCATGCGGCCAGGCGCTCGACAGTGCTGATCTTCGCCAGCGTTGGGGCTGTATCCCAGGCCGTGACCACTCTGTCCGCCATGAATATGGTCACCACTCTTGAGGCGGCCGGTACCGCTCTCGCAGTGTGCCTGGTCGTTGGTGGTGCGCTCGTGCGCCGGGGCGACTGGGGGTTTCGTGTTCTGGCCGCTGGGGCATGGTTGCTCGTATTGATCAATTTCCTGCCAGGAGCAGGCGGCCCGTGGCTGCTCATCAATTCGGCTGCCATCTTTGGGGCACTGACCGTTGGGCTTATTGCCTCGACCCGCGCCGTGGTGATCGGAATGCTGACCTTGCCGCTCATACTTCATTTTGCGTGGGCTGCCAACCCCCAAGCAGTTGTTGCGACGGGTTATGAAGTCTTGGGAGGTTGGGTTCCTCCACTCCAGGTGGCCTGCGTATTGATCTTGACCTCCCTTGCCTGGAAGCGCGCAAGTAAAGAAGCGCAAAGGGCGGATGTGGGTTTTGAGGAGCAGGAACAAACTCGGGATCATTTTCTCGCGGAGAGAGCCCGACAGTCTTCACGGCGACGTGCAGTGGTGCGAGTACACGAGACCTTGTTGAACACCATCAAGTGTGCGCTGGACCCAAATCCGTCAAGCGACGTCTTGAGATCAATCTACAACTATGCGTCGGCCTCAACTATTCAAGGTAATCAGGGTGCGCCCATGAAGCTGCGAGATGCTGTAGCTACGGCAATCAGGCCGTGGGCTGACCGGGTCTCGGTGCATTTTCTTTCTGGGTCAGGTGTAGTGCTCCCTGGAATCACGGCTGAGGTCTTGATCAGTGCACTTGTAGAACTTCTGCGCAATACGTTTCGCCACGAAGACAATCCATCAATACGGATTGACATAGGAAGCTCGGGAACGCATTGCGAAGTCCGAATCACTGGCATTCACGTGCCCGAAAACCCAGAGTTGTTGGGTATCGGCCTTCGTGAAGCGGTGCTTGAAAGCATCAGTGACGTGCGCGGCGAGGTCGTCACAGCAGAAGATGTCATGCTCATACGCTTCCCGCGAGGTAGGGGAGAAGCGCTGCTTTCCTATTCCGGCCCGACCATATACATTCAAAGTCGCTCGCTCATGGCCGCCGTCTTGACGGGAGTTGCGATTGGGGGAAGTCCATATCTATTCGCATTGGCTTTCGGTGGCATGTCCATGCAGGTCACCGCGGTAATCGCAGCGATGTCAGGTGGGCTGGTAATCCTGTTGGCCCTTCTGCAGTATCGGAAAGTGCGGGTCCATTTGTTGGCCGGCATTGGCATGCTCGCAGCCGCTGCGGCAATACCATGGTTGGCGGTCTTGGCTTTCGGTGATGGCTGCGCCGGCATGGGCCAGACACTGGCATCGGCGATGAACCTCAGTGGGTTAATCCTCGTAGCGCTGAGTTTGTGGAGCAATCCTTGGCTCCTTCTACCCGGGCTCGCGGCATGGGGAGCGGGCATCGGATTGCTGTTGAACACGGCGCCTGCCGCGTGCACAGCGAATATCCCCACTGCAGTGGTGAATGCGCTAGTTGTGGTTCCTGTGGTGCTGGTTGGGGTTTCTGTCGCCGCTAGGGCCTACAGACGTTCGCGTCAAGTGGCGGAGGAAGCACACGAGCAGGAAGTGGAATCGCGAGCCGCCATTGCAGCTGACGAGGAACTCATGACCCAACTGGGAGATCTCGAAAAGGATGTTATCAGTGTGCTGCGTGCAGTGGCCGACAAGAATCACGCCGATGAATCCGATCGGCAAAGCCTGGAGAGTCTCGACGCGCGAATTCGTGTGGCACTTCAAGTCGATGCCAGTACCGACGGCGCGATACCGATCTTGGCAGCGCATCTCATTAGAGTCGCTACGGATCACGAACGGTCAATTAATGTCCGCGGTATCGATCACTCACCTGATCAACGCCCGCTCAACGGAGATGCCTGCAGGATTCTCGAGACACTGGTGTGGGGTGCGGATCCGACTATCGGTGTATTTTTCGATGGCCAACACGAGCATCTCTTCTTGACCGCATCTATCCCTGAGGCCGAAGTTCCAGCCCCTGGCATCGGGGGCTCCATGTCCTTTGGTGACGAGATTTTGACCCTCGACTTGGCACCCGGGGGTGGGCTCGGGCTTGCGCGCATCGCAGCGATGTTGAGTCGAACTCGGATGGCTAGCGACATAACCCGCTTGGCAGGTGTCTAGTGGCGCTGGGCAAGTAGCGCTTGAAGTCGGACATCCAACTCCATCAATAGTGGCCGGATAATGGCATCCGGAACCGCTTCCTCGTCGCGAATCCGAACCAACTCACGATACTCAGCTTCAATCAGTTCACGCTTGAGATGGTTGAGTTGAGATGAATATGTTCGTCCATGCGCCACATGCGTCGACTTGGTGCCATCCCGTTCAATGCGTCGGCGCGCGTCATCGCGGAGGCGCTGAGCCACTCCCGGGTCGACGGGATTTTCCGATTTCTCCCGGGCGGCTACCACCTCATCCAGGCGAACGAGCACGGCGCGCGCGAGCTGTGCGTCGATTCGGCTGGTGAGTGCGTCAGTCGCCTCACCGCTAACGCCCAGGCGTCGTGCCAGAGGAGCGAGGGTCAGCGAGAGCAGCAAGGTCGCGACAATCACGATCAGCGTTACTCCGATAAGCAGATCGCGACCAGGAAGGGCGGAACCTGAGGTAATTACCATGGGTAAGGAAAAGGCCGCAAGACCGGAGATGGGTCCACGTGCGCCGGCCCACGCCATGATGATCGCAGCTGGTATCCATGGCTTGGAGTCCTGATTACCGAAGATCCGGGGAATGCCCTCCATAGCGAAGACCACGAGAAAGCGAACGCTTATGAGGCACACCAGGGCCACCATTGAGAGCATGAGGAGCACACCCGATTCATCACGGGGTAGCTGCTGGAGGACGACAGGAAGTTCTAGTCCTATCGCAAAGAAGGCAATGGATTGGAGCGCAAAATTAACGTGCTTCCACACGTAGACTGCCTGAATCCGCGATGTCGTGGATACCGTGGCGTGCTGTCATGAGCGATCCAAAGAGCGGCAACGACTATCGCGAGAATTCCGGATCCCCCCAATTCCTCGGTCCCGAGATAGATTGCAAAGGGAGCAACGAGGGTGAGGGCGTTAGTCGCTAAGGCATCTTGTGTTCGCTTCAAGATCTGGATCACTATCCAGCCAGCGACCGCACCAATACACAGCCCCACCGCCACCGAGATGGCAAATACGGCTCCCACCTCAGCCACGGAGATTCCACCAGCCATAGAGACGATGACCGCAACCCTCAGCAGGGTCAGGCCAGTGCCGTCATTGGCCAGACTTTCGCCTTCGAGAATGAGTACGAGCCGTCTGGGGAGCGATGCACGCTTTGCCACGGTACTTACTGCCACGGCATCTGTTGGTGCAAGGACGGCACCGAGTGCCAGTGCCGCTGCAAGCGGGAGCGCGGCAAGCCACACGCCGATGGCTCCGATTGCCGCGGTAGTGAGGATGACAAGCACCACGGCCAGCACCAGGATGGGACGACGCACCGTACGCAGGTCCAGGAAGGATGAAGAAAGGGCTTCGCCAAACACCAGGGGCACAAGTAGCGCAAGGAGTACCAACTCGGGATCAGCAAGGAAGTCTGGTCCCCAGGGCGACACTGCTACGAGGATTCCCACGCCGATCAAAGGGAGCGGAATGGGTATGGAGAAACGGCGCAGAACGATGGCAGCGATGATCGCCGTTGTTCCACAAAACGCCAGATCCGCGAGGGTGCTCTCCATAGTTGATTCCTACCGCAGGACGCTGAGCGCAGGGTCGATTTCTGGGTCGTTGGGCAGGCTAGCGAAAGGAAGGGACGCACATGTGATCGTGAGCTATTGCCGAAGGAATTCCCAGTTCTTCAGGAATTCGAGACGGTCCAGGTATGCGTCCAGGTGTGGGGAGAGACGGTCTTGGCCTTCTTGGCACTTTTGGCTCGAGCAGTGACCGTAACTCGAACGCTACGGGTGTTTACCCCCGTGCGAACGTCGATCGCTCCCGTTCCCTTGCCTTCCCGCCAGGTGCACGGATCACCCGCGCACTCCACCGCGATGCTTCGATCGGCCCAACTTGGCGTGCTTGATCCGCGAACAATTCTCGTTGCGGCGTTGGCCGGGATCGTCTCGAGGGCGTTAGTGGTAACGCGCAGCGGCGTCGCGTGTTTGGTAACCGTGAATGACACCGCGGCCGTGGCAACAGATGCACCCGATCCATCCAAGGCGGTCACCATGGATTCATACATGCGTGCCCGGGGAGCACCGGTGACTCGCCCACTGATAGTGCCCGATGCGGTATTGAATTGAAGGCCTGGTGGCAGCGCACCGTCTAGTTGGTAACGAATGTTGGGTGGCAGACTCGTGGTGGTGGGAACCAAACGGACTCGCTCCCCGATACCCACCATGTTGTCGGCTGGGTAAGAAACCCTAGCCCTAGGTGTCGCACTGATGCTGATTTTCCACGATGCATCGGTTGCCCCGTAGGAGTCAGCTGCGCGGACATAGACCGTGGTAGGCGAATTCGAGGGGTTTACCGGAGTGCCTGTCACCACGCCGGTCTTTGGATCCAAGGCAAGGCCGGCGGGTAGTTCGCCACACACAACCTCGAAGACGACATCGTTTCCGGAATTGGACACCATCGGAGTTACGAGCGTGGCTCCGCCCACTTCCGTCTCTACGGACATCGGATAGTTCACACTCAAGTGGGGAGCGTCGATATCGAATGAGATACGCGCCATGGTCATCGATGAGTCAGCACCTACCGCGGTGATTTCCACAGGTGCGCTTCCGTCATTGGCCGTAGTAGGGATCCCGGAAATCACTCCGGATGCTCGGTTGAGATGCAAGCCAGCTGGCAGCGATCCACCCGTCACTTCATAGGTGGCATTCGCGGGAGCCATCGCGGAATTCGGTGATGCCACGAACGTTGAACCCACGTGCGCGCGGAGGTTGGAGTAGAGCATCGGTGATGTCGTGGGGCACATAGCAGAAACATTCGACTCGGTCATGCCGCGCGTGGTGCCGCGAGGAGCAGCGCTACCAGCCTGGGCGGAAGCACCCGAGCCGGAAGCACCTGGACCAGTTGCTGCGGCCTGCGGTCCTCGCATGTCGGCGGGGGCGGGGAGCGTTGACCATACAAATTCCCCCAATTGGGTGCGTACGCCCGAATCGCTGATAGCGAAGATAGTGAGCGATCGCGTTCCGCTGGTTGGAATCCACGTTATGGCACCGCTTTGAGGATTGATGGTCATTCCTTGCGGTGCATCGGGCGCGAGGGCGAAGTTGTGCCAGCCCGAGGTGCCGGACGGAAATACGCGATAGACCTGACCTGCAGGGCTTGACACGTTCGGATACGCGGGTATCACGGCAGTTGGCAATGCAGCAACGGCCACTGTGACATCAGTGCTGAACATGTCAACCGGTTGGCCGGGCATCTTTCGTTGCGCGGTGATCATGTAGGTCCGAGGGTCGGACGCAACCGTTGGTGTTCCAGAGAGGACACCGGTTTCAGCGTCGAAAGCAAGGCCAGCCGGTGGACTCGGATTCACGCTGAACGCGACCTCTGCAGAGTCGCTGTTCCCCTCGATGTTCGGCGCAACAGTGAGTGGTGAACCCACGACCGCCGACACGGAAGGATATGCGACGCTCCAGGCGGATGGTGCGATCGCAAGCTTGACAATCGTTTCTGCGATTACTCTGCCTTTTGCATCGCTGCAACCACCCGGTCCATCGGCCGTGACGAACACACGTGCTTGGCCACGAGCCACGGATGTGGGGGTTCCGCTGATTGCCCCGGTTCCCGGGTCGATGCTGAGCCCCGGGAATCGGTCGCAAAAATCGGGACTGGAGTAGAACACGTTGCCGAGACCCTTGCGGCGGGGAGTCACTCGCTGAAGTGGCTGGCCTACCGTAGCCTGAATTGCGGGGTAGTCGAACTCGCCCGATGCAACGGGGGCTGGCGCAATTGCTACATCAACACTGGCCGAAGCTGCGGGATATCGCGAGGGGTTATCGCGATTCGTGATGTCGATGTCGAAGGTGCCGGTGACTCCGGTGGTCGGTGTGCCCGTGATAACACCTGTATCGCGATCAAGGCGAAGGCCGCCGGGCTGTCCGGTGACGGTCGACCAGGAGTACGAATAGCCCGCTTCTTGGGTTTCCTTCGCGACGCTTGCGGGCTTGGGTCTCGCGGGTGTTATTGAGTTGCCCCCCGAACCGGTGACTTTCGGATAGGTCAACTCCGGCGGTTGTGCTGCTGCAACAACGGCGTTGGACGGAGCAGACGTGTTCGGGCCCAAGGTCGCCTTGAGCGAAACCGTGACTGAGCGGGGGCCAGTGAGCCCGGAGGTGACCATGATCGATCCGCCATCAGGGGAGGCTCCACCCAATGGCACGTCGCGACCAGAAGGTCCCGTTGGGTCGGTGTCGTACGTAGCGAGTAGGCGAACGCCCTCGGGTGCATCAGGACCGAAGGTGTAATTGACCGTGAGATCCCCGTTGGCAACCATGGTGCTGGTGATCTGCGGGATCGGAACGGCACATGGTGGCGAGACCTCGAGGGGAGTTCCAGGAACGGTTCGGGAATTGACGACACCATCACGCGCCAGTGTTGGGGTCAAGACCGTCGTTCTCCCGCAGGGAACGGATGTGGGTGCAAGGTCCTTAACTTCCCCATCCCGACTCCAGCGCAGGCGCCAACCGTCGGGCACGGGTGGCATGGGTATCGAGACTTCCTGCGCCGCGGAGCCGTCCGCCTGGAGCATCAATGCACCGAATGTGGGAGCTCCGGACGCGCTGGGTGGCTGCGGTACTGCTCGAGGGGACACAGTCAGCGTCCGGTTGACAGGTGTGCTCGTGTGGTCCGTGGTTCCTGGCGCCGAAGCAGCGATCACCCCGGTGCCCGAGCAGGTGAAAGTCAATGTCCCCGATGCGACTAGCGGGGCAGTGACGGGGCTGCCATCACCGCTTGTGATGGTCAGGTCGGTGCTGGCAAACGAGGCTGAGTTGGAGACCGCCCCCGACACGGTGATCTGGTCCCCCTCGAATGGCTGACTCGGGGACACCCTGCAGTCGACGGTCGGCTCGGGGTACGGCCGGATCCGCACGTTCGGAAAGCGATCCGGATTGGAGGGATATCGATCGATAAGGAAGTCTTGACGGCGGAACTCACAAATCGCGCCGTTCGCCGTCTCCGGGGAAACGGTTACGTAAGCCTGGGCGCGGGTCCACGCTCTCGTGAACGCCAGCACATCCCCGTTTGCGGCTCGAATTGTGACCGATGTGTCCTCGTCCTGGTTGCCCTCCTCGCTGCAATACAAGGTGACTGCCTGATTGGCGTAGGCAACTGAGGGATTCGCTTCGATGAAGTTTTCGCCGGGGGAGGCGTTTGCGGCCGGTGCGGCCAAGGAGAGTGGCAGGGCGATGGCAGTGGACGTCAGGAGTGCGCCTACTTTGCGCATTTGGTTCCTCGCTAAGCAGTCATGAATGCGGGTTCGAAGGCCTGCCGCCAACTAGTCGGCAGGAGTGGGAATCGTCCTAGGTGCCTGGGAAGTGAGTGCTGAACCAGGGATCGGGCCATGGCTCATACGGCGACGCCACGGAGTGGCGAGCGCTTCGAAGCGCACCTTCGCGCTGGGCGCGAGAATCGCATCTGTAGTCATCCCGAGCAAGAACTCCAAACTGCTAGCACCCAACTCCTCGCTGGTAACCACGGTCCAGAGTGCACACGCGCGGGCCCGAAATAGATCGACAGCTGTTGTGGAGGGATCGAGATCGGAACGAACGATGCCCTGGGCTTGCAGTTCGTGAATTTCAGTCTCGAGCTGATACGTGGCCCTGGCTACATGTGGGTTGTCGTAGAAAGGACGACCCCACCGATGTGGACTGAGCGTGATCGCGGTCGCAAGGAGCGGAAAACGTGGGAGTAGCTGTGCAACAACGCGCACGAAGTCACCCGACGTATGCGCAACAGGGTTACCTTGAATGACTCTCTGGGCGACAGCGTGCAACCGATCGACATCTTGGATGAGGCAAGCAGCGAAGAGTGCGTCTTTACCCTTGAAGTGTAAAGAAACCGTTGACGGGGCAACGTAAGCATCGCGAGCGACATTGGCCAAGCGGGTGGACTGGAAGCCGTGTTCTAGGAAATGCAGCCGAGCGGCTTTCATGATCGCATCGCGAGTTGCCTGTGAGCGGAGTGCGTGATCCTGCTGGCTGAAGTCAAGCAGGTCGGAAGTGCCCGTGATGTCCATCTCCAGGGCCAGTTTCGATCCGAGGATCGAGGTAGCACTTTCTGCCTTTTGTTCTAGTAGAACGGTCATGACTTAAGTGTGCGCTTCCCCAAATCTGAAATAAACCGGAAAATCGTCACCAAAACGCGTGACACCCCACATGCTTCTCTCTAGGAATTCCTCGCCGTGAGTGCGAATAGGTGCAACGCTCCGTGAACCGGGCAGGGGTAGCTCTCGTGCCCGAGACCTACCCCTGCCCGTCTTTTAGCCAATGGCCGTCAAGGGCTGCAGCACCCTTAATGGCAGGGGCACTCTTCCTTGCCGTCCTTGCGCCAGCCCCCCGACACCAATTGCAGATACTCATCGGGGAGCTCGTCATTAATCAGCTCAAATACGATGCCATCGTCATGAAGAACGGCGACTAGATCCCAGTCGCTAGGAACCACCATGCCCGTCTCGGCTTCGATCGTAGCCTTCGCATCAGCCATCAATCGATCGCGCAGTGCGGGGTCCGCACTTGCGCGGGCTACCAGAGCATCGACAGCGCCAAACACTTCTTCCCTGCTACGTTCCATTTCTGCCTCCATTGAATTGAGTGTGATTGACCTCGTTAATCGCTTAGCCTCGGGCGGGAGGCTTCACCCCCGGTGGGAGGGGCTGGTCACGGAAGTCGCAGGTGCAACCTCCGGCTACCAACTGTAAGTAATCATCAGGAAGTTCGCCGTTGGCGAACTCGATGGTGACTACGTCGCCGTTCTCGTGCGCCACGGGGTCCCAGTCATCGGGTACCGCAAGTCCCGTCTCGGTAGTGATGGTCTCCTTCGGCTCTTTGAGCAATCTCTGCCGGAGCGCCGCATCAGCCTTCGCGCGGGCGAGGAGGAGTTCTACTGCGCCCATCACTTCGCTCTGATCGTGATCCATTGAGTGTTCCTATCCGTGATGACTTGCCTTGTTCCGATAGAGTCTTAAGGATTTCCTTCTTCTTTACTGCGAAGGTCACGCCGCACCTGTGTTGCAAACCAGTGCGTCAACTTGAGCGGGGCGCCGAGACTCAACTTAAGGTTATTTACGGGGTCGCCATCGTCAGGCATCCATGAGAGCACGGAGCGTCCCTGCGAGAATTCGGATTCGAGGGCGTGAGCATAGGTTGCAAGCCGTAGGTGCGTCAGACGGCGCTCTTGGTCGGCATAGATCCCCTGTTGAATGACAACGAATCTCACGACGCTTGTGCCTGACGAGACCCGCCACACGGGCACCCACCCCACCACCTCCCCATCTCGATACAGGACAACGGTGTCTTCCAAGGAAAAGCTAGGAGAATCGCGAACCCAGGCCACGGTTGGGCGGAGTTCGATCAGCCTGTCCCAACCAACTCGTGGCGCGTCCGTTGCAACGCTAAATCCGGCTGGCAGGTGAACCTGCCTTCGATTCGGGTTAGCGACTACGATCCCCTCCCAGCCAACGCTTACGGGCTCATAGCCTTGATTGGCGAAGATTGTCTCTATTCCTCTTTCACCTTCGATGAGCACGGAAACCAATTCATTACTCGGGCCGTCTGCCATGAGCACGTTCTTGAGATCCTCGAGAAGTGTGGTGGCGTCAAGTTCGTCGTTTGCACAACGTCGAATGGAGTATTGAGTGTCCGAGGTTCGAGAAATCCTGGTCGTGGCGGATTTGACCTGCATCGAAACCACCCCTTTCCCTGACTGTTTACGACCTACAGTGTGCGGTACACAACCGCGACGCACCACCAGCGGCTCAATACTCTGAAGGGTCCCCGGGATACTGCATATTCGCGGCTCGAACTCTCGACCTTGGTGGCTCAATAGTTGCGGGAAGTCGCGCGCACCGAGAATGCAAAAGGGAGAGGCCCCCGTAGTGAAACTCCGAGGGCCTCTACGAGGGTCATGGCTAGGTTCGTGGGATGTCCACGCAAGTGCTGTATGTCTGCGAACTGATGCTGCCACCGGCTACGAGTTCAAGGTAGTCAGCCGGCAACTCGCCATTGGCAAAGTCGAACGAGATTCCGTCATCCTTGGCAACAGCGACGAGGTCCCAGTCGTTCGGAACTTCCATGCCAGTTTCCGCCTTGATGGTCGCCTTGGGATCGGCGATCAACCGCGCCCGTAGTGCCGGGTCCTGGTTGGCCTGAGCGACCAGTGCATCGACGGCTCCGAGAATTTCTTCCTTGCTGCGTTCCATTGTGCGCCTCCTGTGAAGGGAATCTCGTTTGTCGGGTCGGTTGACCAGATCTCCTCGTGATTCCTTCTCAGGCTAGATCCAAGTCGGCGGATTGGGAAGTTAGAGCGATCATATTTCGTGTGAATAGAAAGTTTCGGGGCAATTGTTCATAGTGGCGAGTGGTCAAGCCGATGCGTGTAGTTGCAACCGAGTGCGTTCAATCTTCATGCGAGAATCGACTGCTGGAGTTGGTGTTGAAGTCAAGGAAGACTGGGAAGTTACATGATTGAGGATCGCAGCCGTGGCGCGCGTGCCGCTTTCTTGATCGGGGGTCTGGTTCCGACTGTGGCAGTCATCGGTCAAATCGTTGCTGCGGCGCGTGGTGACATCGGAACGATGGGCATGCTGGAGTATTTGCTCGGAATGAACATGTCGGGTTCCGCCGGGGCGACATCACGAGTCTTCGACGTCTTCACCTACTTCACCAACATCAGTGGGACTCTCGTAGCAGTCATTAGCTTGATGCTCGCCTTCGGATACCAAACCAACGGATTGATCTTTAGAGTCTTGCGTCTCGATGGCCTGGTCATGATCATCGTCGTGGAGATCGTCGTCATTATCGGAGTATTGACAAACAACCCTGGACTCGCCTTTAACTGGTCCACTCAGGTGCTCCACTTCATCGTGCCGCCCCTGACGGTGATCATCTGGCTGCGCTTCGGGCCACGCGGCCTCATTGACAAGCGGATTGTCATATGGGCGCTCTTGCTACCTCTCGCGTATTTGGTATTTGCCATTGTTAGAGGCGAAATCATCATGGCATTCCCCTATACCTTCCTTGCCTTAACCGAGATAGGGGTGTTGCAAACTCTCTTGGGTGTTACCACGATCGGTGTGATCTTCGTTCTCCTAGGTTTCGCCTATCTCGCTCTCGACAAACGGCTCGCCAACCGAGGTTCACGCCAATTGTGAAATCCGATACTTTCGTTGTTTCCTTCAGAGTTTCCTCGGAGGCGTGAAAATGGGTGCCCGCGTTTCTAGACTTGGGATCTTGGGAAAGAGGCACATTGAGGAGAGTTCTGACATGGCTGATCGTTCGGATCTACCTGGCATGATCGTCGCGCGAGCTGAACGAGACCCAGGCTTCATTCAGTGGTTGCAGCGTGATCCACGGGCGGCTCTGTCGGAACTTACTGGGATCGAGATCCCAGAGTTCGTCGAGATCGTTGTCCATCAGGACTCGTTGACAAAGGTAAACGTCGTCGTTCCGGCTGACCTTTCCACAAGCGATCTTTCTGATTCAGATCTTGAGGCCGTGGCCGGTGGAGACTGGGAGTGGTACGCATCCAAGATAGAGGCCGGCTATAACAACGAGCACGGCTCTTAGGCCATGCGTAACAAGGAATTGACCGCACACCGCACCGCTCGCCTTATGCGAGGGAGTTCCCGTGGATGATCGTCAAGCTCAAATTCAAGGCGTCATCGACGAACTCGTGGCTCGGGCACAAGGTGCACCCGAATTGCGCGAGCGGTTGCTAGCCAACGCCCCGCAGGCCATCTTTGAGGAAACTGGTCTGCGAGTTCCTGAGCATTGGGCTGTTGTTGCGACTGAAGTTGACGGTACTCTCGAATTTGCGCTGGGGTGCGATGAGCTGCCGGACGATTATTTGGAGTGGGTCTCGGGAGGACGTTCCGGTAGCGGAAACATCGATTGGAATAACGAGGAATGCGCCTTCTTTAAGGATTGTGCATGTTAGGGACTCTCCTTCTGAAGAGGAGCTGACCCTCAACACTTAGTGACGTGCCGTCGATCGTTGCTCCGTGTGAACGAACGGATGCAGCGTCAGGTAGACCTTGACATGTCCGGTGGCCGTCAGCTTGAGGTGCGATACGCCGAGATACATGATTGCGGGAACCAGACTTGAAAACACGTGTATGCGTTGAGTTGCCAAGAGGTTTAACATCACCTCAGTTAGCCCACCCCAGACCTGCGGCGCATCGAGGACTCGATTCCAGGTGTTTGGCCGGGGACGCGTGCTCGCGGATGCGAACACCTCAATTGACGCGGTGGAAACTCCAGAGACTGTCATCGAAACGGAAATCCGCGCAGCCTCGCATGTGGCGAGAAGATGACGCGCTATGGGCAATTCGTAGTTCACCACATGGGTGACAAAGGGTCTGAGCGCCTCGATGGCGCCTGGAGCATCCTCTGTTGCGATACCGAAAACTCTCGAGACTGCAGGTGGTTCACGTTCAGCAAAGATCCCGACGAGTGAGGCTGAGGTTTGCACGACTGGCTCCGTCAGATCAAAGAGGCGTTGTGCTGCCTTGACACCTCCCGAAAAAGATTCAAGTGCAGCCATGACGGATTCACCGATATCGCGAGTCCACACAAAGGGTGCAGCGGGTGCCTGAGGAGTTGAGGTGTCATATTCCCACCACACCGGACCGGACGCTACATTCTGCAAGACGCGCGCTACGTTGAGCGTGCGCGCGGGGCTTATGAGTATCGGTCTCGCACGGTCTTGCAGAAGTAGGGAGAGGTCGCAGGCCGGAGCTGCAGGAGGCAGCGCGATCTCCAGGAGCACGCTCCGCGTCTCGGAGACGGGAGTGTCCCTCAGAATTCCTACGATTCGCCCTGCGTCGGTCGAAGGAATGAGAGCAGCGAGGTGCTCAAGCAGGGGCTCAACTAGCCCCGCCATCATCTCCGGGACGCGTCGAGGGAAACACAGTGAGGCCGCCGACAAGTGCCTACCTCAAATCGCACAACGCGATCGACCGACCTGTGTTCAGTATCTTCAGACGTGACGGATTAAGGCGTCCGATCCTGGGTCGTACCTGCCATTGCGATTGTTGTCGTAGTAGATGACGCCAGCTCCGTAGTCGATCGACGGCAGGTTCACTCCGCCGGCGGCGACCGCCAATTCCTCGTCTGAGAGATCAGCATCGGGATCGTGAGTGAATTCAACTTCGATTCCCGACGCCGTCTGGTTTGCAGTGACCGTCACGTGAGCCGGAACGGGCTTACCGGTGAGGCTTTCTAGGGCAGAGCGAGGATCTTCCAGAAAGCTCGTACGGAACTCGGTGTCTTCGGCGAGGCGTTTGCCGAGTGCTTCACGCACCTGCATCTGTGGACTGGTCATGATTTGCTCCCCTGGTTAGTCGTCACTCAATTGTCTCAGGGGCTGCCCAAGAGGGTCCACATTCTCGGCAATTCGTGAAGAATGTGACTTCATGTTGAGACTCGATGCCCATCGTTCCCGTATCGAACTTCGAGCAGCTCGCCCGATCGAAGCTGAGAAGGCGTGGTGGTGCTCGGAGCATGTGCAAATCCGGGTGAATATTCAGGATTCGCCACGGAGGCTAGGCGAATCCGGGCGTGCATGCGACATTTATCTCAAGCATTAGGCAAGCACCCAAGGAGGGTCCCATGAACGACGAGTCCGCAGACTTGAGAAAGATGCTTATGAAGCGCCTCATTGAGGATACGGAATTCCGCAAGAGTTTCGTGCAGGATCCTCGCTCGGCGCTCGATACTCTCGCAGGCGCGCCGCTTCCATCCCACGTTGTCGTTACCGCGACGGAATCTGATGGATCCATCACCGTCAGCTTCACCGCGGATCCAGATGCCGAATTGTCTGAGGCCGACCTAGCAACCGTGGGTGGCGGCACTGGAATCTGGTTCGATGGATATCGCGCATTCTGGGATGAGAACGAGAACCAGGTCTTCGACGTTGGAACCGATAAGTACATCTTCTAGAGACTGGAAGGTCAAGTCCATGAACGATAGGCAAGTCCGAATTCAGGGCGCCATCGATGACTTGGTTGCCCGGGCCGAACTTGATCCGGGGCTTCGCGAACGCTTGATGGCAGAGCCTGGGGAGACAATTTGGCTTGAAACCGGAATGCGGGTGCCTGAGCACTGGGCAGTCGTGGCGATGGAAGTTGATGGATCCATTGAAATCGCCCTAGGTTGCGATGAGTTGCCCGAGGACTACCTGGAGTTGGTGTCGGGTGGAGAAGTTGATCCGAACTGTGGATTCTTCCGGACGTTGGATCCGCACTACTACGACTACTAAGCTGCAGAGAGTTCGCACCTTTCGGAAGAGTGACGTGCCTATTCCCTGGGAAGGCCTAAGACATGATTCCGAGTGACGTACTGCCATGGGTGGTTGTCCATGTTGCGTCCGGAGCCCTTGCTCTTTTGTTCGGTGTTGTGGTTATCGCGGCATTCGTCGCAATGGCACGCAAGCGTGGCAGCGTGAAGTAAGAGCATCGTTGATGCCTTCACACACACGACGGCCCCATCGCAAGGAGATGGGGCCGTCGTGTGCTTTCGTAAACGTTCGTGCACCCCATTACAAGGGGTGCATGGGTAGCTGTCACGTGTTCCCGGGCCTCCAGCCAGAACTCCTCATGAGTGGTTTGCGTCTAAGTGAGTAGAAAGCCTGCGGATCTCGTCTCGAAGGAGGAACACCATGAAGCGTCGAATTACAGTGGGCATCGCCACCGCACTCATGACCGCCGCATTCACCGCACCCGCTGTTCAGGCAGCTGGACTCAGTGGAGAAGCGAGCGTGCCCGTCGCAGCGGCGGAGGTTAACTCGATTCCACGGATTGATACCGTGTCCGTATTCCCGGAGAGTTTTGTGGGCGATTACTCACTGACCACGATTCCGGTTCATGGATCCCCTGCTACGTCAGTTGACGTCGTCGATGGTTCCCTTCCCCCAGGTTTCACCGTCGACCTCGGCAATGATGGCAGTGAGGTCGTGCTTTCGGGAACGGCAACTCAGGCTGGCATCTACTTCTTCAACCTCCAAGTAAGCAACACCGCGGGATCGACTGTGTCTAAGCCCATCGTGGTGCTGGTCTACCCGAAGGCACCATGGCTTGACCCGTTCGGGCTCTAGCTGGCAATTCCGGCGAGCGCCTGAGTCGTGAAACCTTCGTAGGTTCCTTCACATCTGCGAGGAGACAAGGACAGCTCGCTGGAGGTTGCAGTGAAAGCAATGGACACTGAGAGGCATCGTGATTGAGGAGCACAGTTATGCGATGCTCGGTCAGGCGTGATCACCTCCGGCGCCTACACCGGGCGTATCACGAACCGATTTCGGGGATTCCTACAGTGATGCGGATGGGCGTATGCACCTGGCCGCCGTCCCACTTAACCTAGACGTGACAGGTAGCGGTTCAGAACTGAGGAGTGAGCACCATGACCGATCGCGC
>JBJOIE010000200.1:0-3573 GCA_046047295.1 Actinomycetota bacterium
CTCGCCCAGCCGTGGAGTTTGCGCTACCCATTGGTGCAGGGCCAGGGCAACTTCGGCTCACCCGGTAACGATCCGCCGGCCGCCCAGCGTTACACCGAATGCCGGATGGCGCCATTGGCCATGGAAATGGTGCGCGATATTGATGAAGACACTGTCGATTTCGGCCCGAACTACGACGGCCGCACCATGGAACCCACCGTGCTGCCCAGCCGGTTCCCGAATCTGCTCGTCAATGGCAGCGCCGGCATCGCCGTGGGCATGGCCACCAATATCCCGCCGCATAACCTGCGCGAGGTAGCGCAGGCCGCGCGCTGGATCCTGGACAACCCGGATACCGAACCAGCTGATCGCCTTGAACACTTAATGACCATCGTTCAAGGGCCTGATTTCCCCACCGGTGCTCTCATTGTGGGTCGCAAGGGCATCGAAGATGCCTATCGCACGGGCCGTGGCTCGATCACCATGCGCGCGGTTGTCACCGTGGATGAGGATGCTCGGGGCCGTCAACTCCTCGTTGTCACCGAGCTGCCCTATCAGGTGAACCCGGATAACCTCCTGCTGCGCGTTGCTGAGCTCGTAGGTGATGGCAAGCTGACAGGCATCGCTGATGTTCGCGATGATTCCTCATCACGTACCGGCATGCGCCTCATCATCGAGCTCAAGCGCGATGCAGTAGCCCAGGTAGTTCTCAACCAGCTCTATAAGCACACCCAGTTGCAGGACAACTTCGGTGCGAACATGCTCGCACTCGTCGATGGGGTGCCCCGCACCCTCAACCTCGAGCAGTTCTTACGCCACTGGATCAACCACCAAATCGAGGTCATCCAGCGCCGCACCCGCTATCGGTTGCGCAAGGCAGAGGAGCGCGCGCACATCCTGCGCGGCTACCTCAAGGCCCTTGATGCCCTCGATGAAGTCATCGCCCTTATTCGGGCCAGTGCCACGGTGGAAGATGCGCGCAGTGGCTTGATGGATCTACTCGAGATCGATGAGCTGCAGGCCACCGCCATTCTTGATATGCAGTTGCGGCGCCTTGCTGCGTTGGAACGCCAGAAGATCATCGATGAATACGACGATCTCATGCTACGCATCGCCGATTACAACGACATCCTGAGTAATGAAGCCCGGCAGCGCTCCATCGTCTCCGAGGAACTTGGCGAGATCGTGGACAAATTCGGTGATGATCGCCGCAGCCAGTTTGTTCCCTGGGATGGCGATATGACCGATGAGGATCTCATCGCCGAAGAAGACGTTGTTGTCACCATCACTTCCGGTGGCTACGCCAAGCGCACAAAGTCCGATCTCTATCGAGCCCAAAAGCGTGGCGGCAAGGGTGTCAAGGGTGCGGCACTGCGTCAAGACGATGTGGTGGAACACATGTTCGTCACCACCACGCATCAGTGGATCCTTTTCTTCACCAATAAGGGCCGCATTTATCGTGCGAAGGCCTACCAACTTCCCGAGGCCGGACGCGATGCACGTGGTCAACACGTAGCGAACCTGCTGGCCTTCCAACCGGATGAAACCATCGCGCAGGTACTCCCGATCAGCGGTTACACCGAAAGTGAATACCTCGTGTTGGCCACCAAGGCGGGAATGGTCAAGAAGACCAAACTCAGCGAATACGACACCAACCGCCAAGGCGGAATCATCGCGATCAACCTGCGTGATGATGACGAAGTGATCGGTGCGCGCCTGGTCTCGGCCGAGGATCATCTACTCCTCGTGTCCACCAAGGGTTCGAGCGCGCGCTTTGCGGCAGATGATGCAACCCTGCGTCCGATGGGTCGGGCCACCGGTGGGGTGATCGGTATGCGTTTCCGTGAAGGTGATTCACTCCTTGCCATGGATGTTGTTCGCCCAGATACATTCGTTGTCACCATCACCGATGGCGGATTCGCCAAGCGCACACCCATCGAAGAGTGGGCTCCGAAGGGCCGCGGCGGCCTTGGTGTGCGTGCGATGAAACTCGTGGAGGAACGCGGCTCACTCGTGGGCGCGCTCGTATGCGATACCGAGGATCAGATCTTCGCTATCGCATCCAATGGTGTGGTGATTCGCACCAGGGTTGATCAGATTCGTCCGTCGGGGCGTGACACCATGGGCGTCACCATGATGAAACTTGCCGAGGGTGACACGGTGGTGGCCGTTGCCCGCGCCGGTGATTCCGAAGACGGTGATTCCGAAGCCTATGAAGCCGATGCACCAGATGCCGAATCATCAGACACTGAGCAGACGGCAGCACCAGAAGCAGCACAGGGAGCAGATGCGTGAGTGAAGTGAGCGGGCCACGCCGGGCCCGGCTCTACGTGGCCAGGATTGATCCCTGGTCGGTCACTAAGGCTGCCTTCATGCTCTCCATCGCCCTGGCGATCGTGCTGATCGTTTCGGTGATGGTGATCTGGTTGACCCTAAACACCATGGGTGTGATCGATGCACTCACGCGAAGCGTTGATGACATCATCGGATCCGCCGGGGGAGCGGGCTTCTCCCTGGTGGACACCCTTGATTTCGGTCAGGTGCTCGGGGCCACCATGGTGATCGCGGCAGTTGAGATCGTGCTGCTCTCAGCCATGACCGCGGTATTCGCCTTTCTCTATAACCTCACGGTGGGAATCACCGGTGGCATCGAGGTGGTCCTGCAGGATCAGGCTCAATAGGGGCTGCGGTAGTGTTGCGCCCCGCATCGGGCCTATAGCTCAGTTTGGTTAGAGCGCTTCCCTGATAAGGAAGAGGTCGGTGGTTCAAGTCCACCTAGGCCCACGCCAGAAGCTCGACCATTTGGGAGGACCCATGAAGAAACTGCTACTACTCGTGATCCTCGCTGGGGTGGGCTACCTGGTGTATCGACAGGTCACCGCACAGAAGCAGGAACAGGATCTGTGGGCAGAGGTCGAAGTAGCACCAGACCTGCGATAACCCGGATCACCTGATCCATCCGGGGGCTTAGCTCAGCTGGTAGAGCGCTGCCTTTGCAAGGCAGAAGTCAGGGGTTCGAGTCCCCTAGCCTCCACTCGTGATGAGTCGCGTCATGTGCGTCAATTCATGAACATGGCGCGCAGTGTTGCGGCTGTGAGCGCCGCGTTAGTCGGCGCGGAGCATGAAGGACGTACCCACCGAGTTCGGAATGAACGCATCAGGAAGTGCCGCGGCAATCGCGTGCGCTGCCTTCCAACCCGTGCAGTGTGCGGGGGAGATGTAGGTCGGTGCGATCTGCGTTAGCGCGTTCACCGTGTCCGTGATGATGGGTTCGAATGCCGGACCGTTGAGGTGGAAGCCACCCATCACGTGGTGGATGCGATCAACTCCGGTCAGGCGTTGTGCGTAGCGGATGATGTTGACGATTCCAGAATGGCCGCAGCCGGTGAGGATTACTAGGCCTTTATCTCTGACGTGCACGATGAGTGCTTGATCATCAAGGATCAGCGGATCGGGTTCCCAGTTACCGTCGAGAAACGCTTGGTGCGCGGCGAATCCCTTTTCGAATCCTGTGGTGCGATCCACTTCACCGGTGATCAGGATGCTCGAATCGAGAAGGAACGAGGGCTGACGATTCTCGATCACGTCAAATCC